>JAQVHJ010000423.1 GCA_028696285.1 bacterium | reverse complement strand
GTGCTTTTCACGGTGTGCTACAAGTTCAGGAAACTTGAATTTTTCCATGTACTTTTCTTCCGTTTCAAAATGGATTTTTGCATAGTCGCTCATCTCATTGATCACTTCATCAAGAACTGCAGAACCTTTTCCTTCTTTCATTGCGTCATGAAGTTTATTGATCAAACCGATAAGTTTCTTATGCTGACTATCAATAGTTGAAAAATTAACACTTAGTTCCTTTGTCCATTCAATTAATGCCATATTATCAACTCCTTTTTCTTATTTTAACATAAATATTTTTAATTGTCAAGAATCTCATTGGTCTTGGCCTCTTACTTCTCCATCAAAGAACAGTAAAAGGTCAATGTCACGATTTCTCAATTGAGAAATCGTGACATTGTAATCTTTATCTACCTGTTTAATTCCTTTGACACTGGAAATAGCAAAGAGGACGTGATCCGTGATTGGAAAACCGTGATTCGAAGGAATTGTATTACAAACATTTGATACATAATATTGCACACTTTTTCATCTTCATTCAACATTCTGCTATCCACTCTCCACTCTCCACTCTCCACTATTATCCGACCTTTTTCCATTCCTTTGCTACGGCAGATAACTTGTTTTTATCAGTGATATAATTTTCAAAGTAGCCGCAGGTTGTACATACATATGATATTGCTGAAGAAGGGATATTCAAAATAGTATTTGTTTTAACTATTACAACTCCCTGCATGACCGAGTATTTTATACCATCATTCTTGGAATATACCGTTTCAGCTCCGCATTTAGGGCATATACCTTTTTTCATTTTAATATTCCTCCTTTGAATTAACTCGATTGGTTTCTTTCAAATAACCTCTATAACAATAGTAATTCTATCATAACAAAAATTCTTTGTCAATAACAAATCCCATCCATTCAATTTCCTGAATTCGAGAAAAGGGAGCGTATTAAACGCCCCCTTTTACTGCCAATCTCTCTCTTTTCGCTGGCGCCTGTATTTCTCAGCCAGATCTCGCTTTGCAAGTTTCTTCGACTTCAGGTATGTCTTCATTTGCTTCCGTTCCTCAAGGAAGGTAATCTCTTTTTGAATTTTTAAGTAATTCAAATACCTTCCCTCTTCCAGTTCACCGCTTTCCAAAGCTTCCTTGACTGCACAGCCGGGTTCATTCTTATGAGTGCAGTTCTTGAACCTGCATTTCTGGATCAGCTCTTCAATATCATCAAAGACCTTTGAGGTTCCGCTTCCTGAATCATCAATAATTTGAAGCCCCCGAATCCCGGGAGTATCAATTATTATCCCCCCGGACGGCAGGAAATACATTGTCTTTGATGTGGTAGTATGCTTTCCTTTATCATCACTTCTGATATCCTTTACAGGAATTAGATCATTGTTGAACAGGGCATTTATCAAGGTTGATTTACCAACACCGGATGAGCCGATAATAACAGAGGTCTTCCCATGAATTAAATACGGGGAAAGATTCTCAAGACCCTGTCCGGTTAAAGTACTGATTATCTGAACATCAACATCCTGAACGGAATTATACAATAACGAAATATACCCCTGAATCTCTGAACATAAATCAGCCTTGCTCAATAGAATAACAGGAACCGCATTACTGTTCCAGGCAAGAGAAATGTACCTTTCAAGTCTTCTGGGATTAAACTCGTTATTAAGGGATGACATTATAAATACTGTGTCAATATTGGAGACAATTGGCTGCGAAACAGCTGTGATCTTATCCGGGGTATGCCCGTCAACAAGTTTCCTTGATAAAACACTCTTCCTGGGAAGAATCCTTTCAATGAATAACTTTTCATCCATTAAACTGACCTCCACAGAACTTCCCCGGGCTAAAACCCAATCCCCGACAGTCGGGAATTCATCTGTCTCCTCTGCCTTATAACGGAATTTTCCGGATACTACTGCAGGAAACTCTCCCTGCTCTGTAATAACTCGGTACATTCCTCTCTGCTCATCCGTCACTCTCGCGATAAAAAAAGAACTGAACTCATCCTCTGAAACAGACTGTTCAAAGAAGGAATTCCAGCCTAAATTAATTAATGAATTCATTTTTTTGATATAACCTCTTAAGTTTTACCTTTTCTAAAAAATAATTTTGTTGATAATTTCTATTCAACATTAATTGACACCTGATTATATTTCCAATCATAAAGTTTCCTCCTATTTCATTAATAAGGTTTACTACAATCTCCTTCATTAAATCCTCCTTCTATTTTTCAGGATTAACACGTACCATTTTCGCATTTGGCCAAATACGAAAATGCAAATCAACTCTTAGATGTATCTGTGATTCTGTTATTCAGGAAAGTCTATTCAGAAATGACAGAGGCATCTAAGCATACTGCGGACACTGTGAATATCTTTAACATAAATGCCTCCTTTTTTTGAATTTTAATAAATCAATTCAATTTTATCATAACAACATCATTTTGTCAAGTTTTTTTTGATAAAAAAGCAGGGACGGCCCCAAAAAAAGTTGAATTTTCAACAGGGACTTTGACGAGACTTGTAAGAGAAAAAAAGCTGCGTATTTAATATTGAAAATTTTAGATTGAAAATTGGAGTATAGCATTTATGCAACTGGTGCTGATGTTTAGAGCAATTGATACTTATTAAGCATTTAAATGTAATTTAAACAGGGAACGGATGGGAATTGAAGGGAACAAGATGAAATTTACTTGGTTGATATTAAATAAGAAAAATATGCTGAACCAAAGAGCAATTGCTACTTAGTATGCAGAAGAATGTAATTTTCACCGCAGAGGACGCT
>JAQVHJ010000422.1 GCA_028696285.1 bacterium | reverse complement strand
TTTCAGGATATCCTTAAAGAACTAAAAGAAATCAAGGCATTGTTAAAAAAAGCTTGACAAAACCTGTTTATTCTGGTATAATTACAAAATAATACTAAGAAGAAGCGTTGCTTCTCACCTTAAGCCTGTTTACAGAGCGATAAGGTTATACGGTTAATAGGCCTAATTGAAATATTTAGGCACCATATATAATTAAATGCGAAGCCGTATTCTTCTTAGAGTACGGCTTTTTTAATTTGTAAACAGGAGGAGAAGATTATCAAAGATCAACTTCAAATCAACATTAACCAGAGAATTCGGGCAAAGAAGGTTTTCGTAATAGGCCCGGATGGGGAGAAGTATGGAGAGCGTTCTATTGCGGAGGCTCTTCAACTCGCAGATGAGAACGGACTTGATTTAGTTGAGGTATCACCTAATGCAAACCCGCCGGTATGCAGGATAATGGACTTCGGCAAATACAAATATGAAATAGAGAAGAAGAAGCAGAAGTCAAAGAAGAAACAAAAGAAGATAGTCTTGAAAGAGATTCAATTCCGTCCGAAAACCGGAGAGCATGATTACCAGTTCAAGAAGAATCATATTCAGAAGTTTCTTGAAAAGGAATATCGTGTAAAGGTAGTAATATTCTTCAGGGGAAGGGAATTACCAAGGATTGACCTTGGCCAGCAGATTCTGGATAGGCTTCTTTCGGAGTTGAGTGAGCAGATTGAAATTATACAAAAGATAGATTTAGAGGGGCGTTATTTGGGAGTATTAATCGGACCCTCAAAGACATTAATAGAAAAAATTGAAAAGGAGAAGAAAAATGAAGTTAAAGGCAAAAACGCACAAGGCGACCAAAAAGAGAGTGAAGATCAAGACGGGGAACAAGATTAAGGTTCACTGCGCTTTCAGTGGTCACAAAAAGACCTGTAAATCAGCAAAGCGTAAGAGAAGATTAAGACAAGGCAAACTGCTGAATCCCACTCTTGTTAAATCAACAAGAAGATTACTTCAAAAATAACCTAATTACCAGGAGTAATAATAATGAGAGCAAAATTTTCGGTTCCAAGGAAGACTCGCAAGAGAAAAATAATGGATGCAGCGAAGGGATATCGCGGAACACATTCAAGATCCTACAAGATTGCAAAAGAAGCTGTTCAGCATTCATTACAATATTCATTCAGAGACCGCAAAAACCGCAAGAGAGATTTCAGAAGGTTATGGATCATCCGGATCAATGCCGCCGCGAACAACAACGGAATTTCATACAGTAAATTCATATGCGGATTAAAAAAGGCCAATTTGGAGATTAACAGGAAGGTTCTTTCGGACCTTGCGCTCCAGAATCCGGAAGCCTTCACAAAGTTAGTTGAATTGGCAAAATCCAGTTTAGCTAACTAAAAAATCTAATTATGTTTAATAAACTCTCTCCCCCTCAGCTTATTGTAATAAGTTTCATAGGGGTAATATTGATTGGTGCTATCTTGCTGTCGCTTCCAGTTGCGAAGGCAGGAGAAGGCCATCTGAATTTTTTAGATGCCTTGTTTACTGCAACTTCTGCTGTTTGTGTAACGGGTTTAATTGTTGTTGATACCGGAAGTTATTTCAGTAAATTCGGTCAAGCTGTAATTCTTGTCATGATTCAGCTCGGGGGGTTAGGCATCATGACATTCTCAACATTTTTCTTTGCATTATTAGGAAGAAAAATTTCAATCAAGGAACAATTGCTTTTATCGGATGTTCTGGGAAAAATGAGACGCACCAGTTTTGCAGAATTGGCAAAGAAGATCTTGATAATGACATTTATATTCGAACTGGTCGGCAGTGTAATTTTATATTTAAAATGGATACCTAAATACGGGGCAGGTAAAGCTATTTTCCCGTCAATTTTTCATTCAATTTCAGCATTCTGCAATGCAGGTTTTTCCTTAAATGCAACCAGTCTTGAAGAATTTAAAGGGGATATTTTGATAGTAACAGTAATATCAATATTAATAATAGTCGGTGGCTTTGGTTTTGTAGTTGTAAATGAATTATTACATGCAGATGAGATGATTAAGGACAGGAGGAAGTATTTTATAAGATTATCTTTACAGAGTAAACTGGTTCTGAGCATGACCGGAATTTTAATTATTAGCTCTGCCGTTATTTTCTTTCTCCTTGAAATGAATAATGTATTATACGATTTGAATATTAAGGAGAAAATACTGGTAACTTTTTTCCAGGTAATTACACCAAGAACCGCCGGATTTAACGTTATCCCCGTAGATAAACTTAACAACAGCAGTCTCCTGCTAACAAAGGTTTTGATGTTTATCGGGGGATCTCCCGGTTCAACCGCAGGCGGAATAAAAACTACCACTTTCTATATTTTAATATTATTGGTTTTTTCAATGTGGCGTGACCGGCCCAATGTTGAAATTTACAGTAAGACCATTCCAAGTTATATTGTCAAGAGGGTAGTTGTTATTGCTTTTATTGCAGTTGTTTGGGTTTTTACTGCGACCCTTATACTTCTGATAACTGAATCTAATATGAACAGCTTGATTCTAAAGCAGGGTTATTTTGCTCAGGTTCTTTTTGAAGAAGTCTCAGCTTTCGGCACGGTCGGGCTTTCCACAGGAATTACTTCCCACCTTTCTTTTGCAGGGAAGATTGTAATAATTTTATCAATGTTTCTTGGGAGAATCGGTCCTTTGACTCTGGCATTAGCTATGAAGAGGAAGGATATTCCGATTGACTACAGTTATCCCGAAGAAAAAGTTATGGTGGGATAAGGAGGTAAGATGAGGAATTTTGTTA
>JAQVHJ010000421.1 GCA_028696285.1 bacterium | reverse complement strand
GAGGTTACATCAGCCATATATATGGGAGAAAAATTACCATACAGCAGAAATATGAAACGTAAAATCCGAAAAAGCAAAGAAATTGGATTTAAATTCCAGAAAAGCCAGGATTATGAGAAATTCATGGAAATTGAAGAGAAAAGATTAGATGAAAAATATAGGATAAAACCCACCCATACTGGTAATGAAATCAAATTATTGGCCTCTAAATTTCCAGATAATATAAAGTTATTCACAGCAGAAAAAGATGGAGAAATTTATGGTGGGGTTATCATCTTTGAAGGTGAAAATATTGCCCATGGCCAATACCAAGCCTCTACAGATGAAGGATTAAATTTGAATTGTAACGATTTAATTTTTGACTATCTAATTGGTGGCTATTACAAAGACAAAAAATACTTCGATTTTGGAATATCCAATGAAAAAAATGGCTTGTATTTAAATAAAGGTTTAATACATTACAAATCCCAATTTGGAGCACATGCTGTTGTTCATGATTTTTATAAATTGGAAATTTGAACCTAATCATAGATGGTTATTATGATCCCATTCATCAATTTAAAAGCGGAATATAGATCTATAGGGAAAGAATTAGATCCGAAAATCCATTCTATACTGGAAAATGGCTTTTTTGTTTTAGGAGATGAAGTTAGAAATTTTGAAAAAGAATTTTCCGATTATATGGATAATAAATATGCAGTTGGAGTTAATTCTGGTTCAGATGCATTGTTTCTGGCAATAAGATCTTTAGGAATTGGATCGGGAGATGAAGTTATCACAGTTTCTCACACTTACATATCAAGTGTGGATGCAATTATTAGAAATGATGCAAAACCTGTTTTCGTTGATATTGATAAAAATACATATTGTATGGATTCATCCCATATAGAAGAAAAAATTACAGAAAACACCAGGGCAATTTTGCCAGTTCATCTTTATGGTCATCCTGCAGATATGGATTCAATAGGAGAAATAGCCGAAAAACATGATCTTTTTATAATTGAGGACGCCTGTCAGGCTCACGCAGCTGAGTACAACGGAGTTAAGGTTGGTAATTTTGGGGATTTAGGATGTTTTAGTTTCTATCCAACGAAAAATCTAGGTGCTTATGGTGATGGGGGAATGGTTGTTACCGATGATTCAGAATTAGCAGAACTTCTACGTCAGTTTAGAAACTATGGTCAAACCCAGAAATATTATCATGATTTTCAAGGTTTTAACAGCAGATTAGACGAATTACAAGCATCTGTTCTCAGAGTTAAATTAAAACATCTGGATTATTGGAATAATAAGCGTATAAAGATCGCTAAAATATATGATGATCATCTTAATGATTTAGATTTAGTTTTACCTGTAGAAATGGAAGATTCTAAGCATGTCTTTCATCTGTATGTTATCAGATGCAAAAACAGAGACAGATTAAAAGAGGAGCTATTAAAAAAAGGAGTTCAGACCCAAATACATTATCCGATTCCGGTTCACAATCAAAAGGCATATGAAAATTTTGATGTTAAGTTACCAGTGACTGAGAAAGTCTGTAATGAAATATTATCATTACCTATGAATCCCTTTCTAGATGATGATGAAGTTATTTATATCTGTGAGATGATGGAAGATGCCCTTGGTTAGCGTGGTAATGACCTCATATAACCATGAAAAATTTATTTCTGATGCAATTGAAAGTGTTTTAAATCAATCTTTTAAAGATTTGGAATTGATCATAATTGATGATAATTCCATGGATAGATCCCCTTTGATCATTAGTGAATTGGCTGATAAGGATGAAAGAATCAGGAAAATGTTCCATCAAAAGAATTTAGGCATTGCAAAAACTATAAATGATGGTTTAAGAAATTGTAATGGGAAATTTATCGCATTTATTGCCTCAGATGATTTATGGATGGAGGATAAATTGGAAAAACAACTTAAGATACTGGAAGAAGATGAAAATCTTATAGTTTGGTGTAACTCGGCAATAATAGATGATGCTTCTGAATTTACCGGTGAAAAAAGCAGCGAAAAATATAAAAATGCCACATCCAATGGCTATGTTTTTGATCAAATCGTAAATTCCTGGATTTCTGGTTCTGGCATAATGATGAAAAGGGATAATTTAAAGGATATACAGCTTAATGAGAACCTAAAATACTTGAACGATACCATGTTTTATTTAGATTTAGCCCATAATCATAAATTTCATTATATGGAAGAAACGCTGTCAAAATATAGAATACATGGAGAAAATTGTTCATTTAAGATAAAAGATATTGAAGGATGGTATAAAGATTCATTTTTACTCTGTCGTTATATTTTCAATAAATATGGAGAACATCTATCCTATCAAGCTTTAAGGAATATTTTCTATAAAACTTGTATAATTCCAGTTATGATGGGCGCCCAGAATGACATGTTAAACAAATATAACCTGATCTATCCTGTGATTTTGCCATTAAATTTTATGATGTTGATCATTAAAAACATCCCCATAAAATTAACTTAAATAAAAAAATTGATTTTGTTCATGCATTTATCTGGGCCACAACGTTATGTACTATTTTTTCTAGTTCCATACCTATTTAGTTTGAATTATCTTCTCTTGGCTCCATTATAACTCGTAGTAATTATTAAATTTACATTAAAAGTAACCAAAACAGCAACCAGATCTAAATAGGGATAAAGGGGCTATTCAATGCTATATTATTGGTTTTTCTAAGATATTCCCGCATAAAACCCATTCTAGTTACAATGCATCACTTTGATTATCTTTTTTCATATCAACACTTATTTATTAAT
>JAQVHJ010000420.1 GCA_028696285.1 bacterium | reverse complement strand
AGTCCAATAAGAAGAAAACAGCAAGAGCCCGATCATACACATTGATTCAGTACTTCATTTATTTCTTCTTCAGCTTCATGTTCATTCCCCTCTTCCTGACAAAGATATCAAACTTTTACATTTCGATGTTTTATTATACTTATTCATTCTTCATTGTTTGCTTTTTTATCTTCTATGCCCTGGACACAATAATCCTCAATCCTGAAGATAAGGATATTCTCGGGCCACGGCCTGTCAACTCAGCGACTTTTTTTACTGCAAGGTTACTGAATCTCGTATTCTTCATTTCACCTATTATTTTAATAATTAACCTGATCCCGTCTGTTATTTTTTCCCTCGGAAGGGATATATTCACAACGGGTATTCCTTCTTATAATTTCGGAGACACTTTCTGGTTTTTACTTCTTGCTTTCTGCAACGGATTCTTTTATACCTTCATAATTGTTTCATTCTATAACATAATAATTAAATTCATTCCATACTCTAAAATACAGAATTTCCTGACATTCTTCCAGGTTATTGTTTTTCTCGGTTTCTTTCTCGGATATCAATTCTTCAATTCATTTTCTAAGGAAGCTATTGCGCAAGCCCTTCCTGATTCAGTCTCCTTGGCAATCCTGGCATTCCCGACTTCCTGGTTCTCATTCATGTTTTCTGTGCTGACAGAAAATGTACATGAGAATTATAAATTATTCTTCGGTGTTGGAGGAATCATCATTACGATTATTGCATTCTTCTCTTCAATCCGTTTAATCTCATTTGAAAATGCAGAATATATAAAACGTTTATCTGCAGATTCTGTTGAAACTCCCGACTCTTCTGAATTTTCAAATAAAAATATTTTCTTTCTGCTATTCAGGAATTTCGAATTTCGAGCAGCGTATATCCTTTTTAAGAATTACCTTAAACGTGATCAGGTGATCAAACGAAAACTATTCATGTTCGTAGGATTGATCTTCGGGTTTCTGATCCTGGGCGAATTCGGTATTCTTGAAGCTTACAAAATCCCGGATATGTTCCAGGTTGAAAACTTAGCTGATTCAAGCAAAGTGTTTTTATTTGTTACATTCTTAATAATAATTTACCTCATGAACTTTTACATCATTTCTTCCCAGACAAGTGATTGGCGCGCGTCCTGGATTTACTATTTATCATTAAGAAACAAAGCGTTTTTCTATCGGGGAATACGGATATTTACTGTTATATTTATTCTATTACCCGTATTTTTCATAATATTCCTGATTCAGATTTTCAGGATACCTATTCTCCATTCGTTATTTCAAACATTCCTCATATTTATATTTACAAATATCAGTTTATCAATCACAGGCATATTTAAACCGTATCTCCCCCTGAGCAGGCCATTGGGTGAAAGGAACGAATCTATCTTGGCAGTCTTTTTTATCGCTCCGGTAATCATGGTAATTCTTGCGCTTTCAATCCATTTCATTTTTACGAAACAATTATTTATCATTTCAATCCCCGTCCTCATAATTTTATCAATACTTCTCTTGCTGATAGAAGAAAAACGCGTCACAAAAAAATTCAGTAACTTCGATTTCGCAGGATAAGGTGCCGGCCCATGACATATGACATGTATATTAGTGGAGTGTGGTGAGAAATCGTGATTCGTAATCCGTGATTCGATAAACAGTCATTGCGAGACTGGCCGAAGCATAGCGAAGGACATGTCGTGGCAATCCAATTTTTGTATTATAAACATTTGATACACAAGATAAGGTGCCGGCCCATGACATATGACATGTCACGATGTCGTAATTACGACATCGTGATTATGATTGCGTTATACAATATCATGTTTTCTCAATTGAGAAAATGTGACAATGAGGTTTGGACCATACTTCACCCTAAAGGGTATAAGTATTCGTTTGATGATATACCCCCGTCTGAAGACGGGGGTTACAAATCATCTGTTCCTGAAGGAATGATCGTGATGCGCTGCGAGCATAAGATTTATATTTCTCATATTCATTTCACATTCCACCTTCCACACTCCACCTACCACTAACATAGTAGTCCCGATGAAGATTCAATGAAATCGGAGAAGTACATGAAGTGTTTGAAGAAAGAAAATATAAACAGAAAAAGAAAAAGGTGCCGGCCCATGACATATGACATGTCACGATGTCGTAATTACGACATCGTGATTATGATTGCGTTATGCGATATCACGTTTTCTCAATTGAGAAAATGTGACAATGAGGTTTGGACCATACTTCACCCTAAAGGGTATAAGCATTCGTTTGATGATATACCCCCGTCTGAAGACGGTGGTTACTTAACATAAGCTCATTAAGGAATGAAACGTGAATTAACTTTCAAGAGATCTTTTTTTTTCTTACAGTTTCCCGGTATTTCCTGGCCGTGTAAAATAGTAAGAATGAAATGAGTACTATTTTCCGTTACTAATCAAAACGCATCCAATATAATATTAAGCAGCAACTGCTCTAAATATAATGATCATTTAAAGTTCTTTATTATTTCGTTTTAAACTTTCTTGTTAATCCTGATAATCCCTGTCAAAAAAATATTCCTGCACTCAATATATTTTCAAGCATCTATTGATTTGAACATCCGCAACATTATTAATAATGTTAATTAATATAAAATGGAAAGTTATTCACTTTTCAATGCGTCAGCAAGCCACCATAATAAAACAAGTAAAAGGATATACCCGAGAATAGTATTTTCCTATAAAAGAGATAGGTGCGATTTGTAGAGAAAAGGGTGTGTTGTTTCACTCTGATGCAACTCAAGCTATCGGCAAAGTAAAA
>JAQVHJ010000419.1 GCA_028696285.1 bacterium | reverse complement strand
TTATTTGTTATTTCAAACATAATAAGGATTTAAACTTATGATAAACAATGTAGAAAGAAAGAACGAAAAATGTGGAGACTATTGCGACCTTATTTATTGACGTTTCAATTATAATAATATATAATAAATATAGACGGAGGAAATTACGCAGGAGAATGGCAGAGTATATTAAGTTAAAAGAGCAGATACCTGAATGGAAGGATGAGTATATCCCAAAGGATATAGAAATATTGAATAAAATAATAAGGATAACAGGCTGGTTATTTCTTGTTATTGGGACGTTTTTTGGTTTAATTTATATCTTTGGTGGGTTAATCTTGTTATCTTCAGATACTCCTCTTGATATTTACATAAAAAAGATTATTATTTTATTTGGTTTATTTGGTATATTGATCTCGATCATTTTAGGGGTACTGTGTTTAAAATCTGTCAAAGCCACAGTCGAAAGGAAGAAATGGGCGAGAAAATTCGGAATAGCTTTAGGGATTATGTTAATTCCTTTTCTTTGTCCACTCGGTGCAATTGCCGGGATAAAGATTTTAATGATACTATTTAGTTTCGAAGGTAAAGAATGGTACATACATTGTGATTCGTGAACGGTAAATGGTAAACGGTGAACGGTGAACGGTAAATGGTGAACGGTAAACGGTGAACGGTAAACGGTAAACGGTAAACGGTAAACGGTAAACGGTGAATGGTGAATGGTAAATGGTGAACCGTGATTCGTAATTCGTGATTCGAAAACGAAGAGATTTGTATTATAAACATTTGATACACTCTGTAGGGGCGAAGGGCCTTCGCCCGTATCATTTGAACATAATACATCGTCAGGTTAAAACATGTGATTCGTGGTAACGTCATTGCGGAGCCTGTCCAGAGCGTAGCGAAGGACCTAAGCGTGGCAATCTGAGATTGCTTCCTCAGGTTCTTTGAACCTTCGTTCGCAATGACGAATGACGTTATTTGGTGTGCGGATGTTTGTATGTCATTGCGCTATCGAGACAAAGTCGAGATCTAGCAAGTGTCGGCGATGCGTCGGCGTAACGAAGTGAAGCGTGGCAATCTACCAGGGTTTTAATGAACAGAAAATCATCCGGGTTTCAGCCCTTGTTTCAGTCCGATTATTCGGATTATGGAATCCATATCAGGAATAAATTCCTGATGGTTTGATATTCAGTATACCGTGGTTAAAACCACGGCCTACAAACATATTTAGAATAAATTCAATTAATGCATAAATCGTGTTTAAAACCACGGACTACTGCTATAAAAAGAATAAATTCATTTTGCATAAATTGTTGTGTAAATAAATATCTTTTTTTCGGATTTGCCGGAATAAATTTAATAAAAAAATTGGGGAACTTTTACTAATTAATTACACTTGATTTTAATTATAAAATGTGTTAAAATTTCAATTATGGAGGAATATAATGTATCCTGAATGTAAAAATATGCAAGACATTTTTGAGTTAAACGGGAAGCGTGTTGATTGTATCGGGATTTACAGGATTTCAGAAGAGAGGTTAAAACCCGGTGAGCGTCATAAAATATTTCTCGGGAGTTACCTTGAGCTTGAAGACGAGACGAAGGTAATTTTGGGATATTTAGTTCCGAACCCTGAAGCAGAAAAGCTTGTCGGGAAAAAATTAAAAATAAACGGGATCATCCATAAAAGCATTGCGCCAGAGGATCAGCACATGCAGCAGGTCATAGCCCCGCATTTAAAGGACTATGACGGGTATACTATTATAGAAGAGTAAACTATAAAAAATGATAAAAATCCGGAGTTAAAAATGAAGAAAATTATTGGTTCTTGCGGAATTGACTGCTCTGAATGTCCAACCTACAAAGCTACGAAGGAGAATGACGATAAGCTACGGGAAAAGACAGCGAAGGAATGGAGTCAGATGTATTCAGCTGAGATAAAACCTTCAGATATAAACTGTAAAGGCTGTCAGCAGAAGAAAGTATTATTCAGTCATTGTAATGAATGTAAGATCCGCGCTTGCGCTCACAGCAAGGGATTTGTTACCTGCGCGGAATGCGGTGATTTTTCATGTGATGAGCTTGAAGGAATACTGCAATTTGTACCAGAAGCAAGAACCATATTACAGAAAGCGCGTAAGAAATTGGGGATAATCTTCCCTTAGAATATGATATAAACGAGTACATACTTTAAACAGAATCGAATAGCAAAAAAATAAAGAGGATGCTAAATGAAAAAAGGAAATATTGATATTGAGATAGCACGTTCAGCGAAGTTAAAGGATATAATTGAGATAGCAAAACTTCTCAAATTATCCGAGGATGATATCATATCTTACGGAAGATATAAAGCAAAGATTAAAATGGATTCGATTAAAAGAGTTTTAGAATCCGGGCAACAAGGTAAGCTGATTTTAGTCAGCGCTATTACCCCGACACCCGCAGGAGAGGGTAAGACCACGACCAGTATAGGACTTGCAATGGCAATGAACAGATTAGGTTACCGAACATCTGTTGCCCTACGTGAGCCATCATTAGGCCCGGTTTTCGGGAGAAAGGGTGGTGCTGCAGGGGGAGGGCATTCCCAGGTTTTGCCGATGGAGGATATCAATCTTCATTTTACGGGGGACCTTCATGCTGTTGCTGCTGCTCATAATTTAATTTCTGCAGCGCTTGATTCCAATCTTCATTTTCATAATCTGGAAGGGATCTCGATAAGAAACATACGCTGGAAACGCGTCGTTGACATGAATGACAGGGCATTAAGGAATATTGTAATAGGATTGGGAGGAAAGGCAAATAGTGTTCCGCGCGAGACAGGCTTTGATATCACA
>JAQVHJ010000418.1 GCA_028696285.1 bacterium | reverse complement strand
TTATTGGCGATGTCATAGATCAAGCGCAGGCCCATATCTTCTGCATTTTTATTAAATACTTCTTCCAATGTTTCTCTAATCAAGTGCATTATCACCTGGCGGTTTGCCCACGCGTAATTTACTGCCGCATTCATTTCCCCGAGGTAATCTTTTCCTTCCGGGGAGTTCACCGGAGCGCAAGCTAACTGTTTATCGGGGATAGTGAACCCGTATTTTTCCGGTGCGTTTCTCATGAACTGAAGCGAGTCAGCGCAGACCTGATACCCGAATCCGCGTGATCCGGAATGTATCATTACGGTTATCATTCCTTCTCTGACTCCGAATATCCGAGCTGCTTCTTCATCAAAGATTTTTTGCACCTTCTGAATCTCGAGAAAATGATTACCTGACCCCAAGGTTCCCACCTGGTCACGTCCTCTTTTAAATGCATGGTCAGTAATTCTTTCACAGGAAACGTCTTTTAATTGTCCTTCTTCTTCAGTAAATTCGGGATCTTCATTCCATCCATATCCTTTTTTCACAGCCCATTTGCTACCTTCGCTGCAAACCTGAATTAATTCCTTCTTGCCAAGATTAATCTTTCCGCCTTCACCGACCCCGCAGGGGATATTATTAAAAAGTAATTCTGTCAATTTTTTCAGGTTCTGCTTAACTTCCTTTTCACTCAGGTTAGATGCCATTAACCTGACTCCGCAGTTAATATCATAACCTACCCCTCCCGGAGAGACCACGCCAGTTTCGGGGTCAATTGCAGCGACTCCGCCGATAGGGAATCCGTATCCCCAATGGATATCGGGCATAGCGAGAGAATATTTCACTATTCCCGGGAGAAATGCCACATTTGAAACCTGGAGCGGGGTATTATCTTCAAGAAGATGCTGTTTCAGTTTTTCATCTGAATAAATAATCCCGTCCACCTTCATGCCCTGAACAGACTCTTTTGGAATAAGAAAACGGTTCTCATCCAGTTTTTCAAGTTTTCCCGTCCACTTTGCGGACATATCAGCTCCTTTTAGTTTGTTTCATAAAACTGAAAAAAATATTGACATTTTTTCAATTTTCCTTTATAATATTATACTATAAATTAATTTGCTTGTCAAATTATAGTTTAATATTTTATTAAGGAGTCAGGAAAGATGCCGAAAATTTCTAAAAAATTAGAATATGAAAAGAGGAAGAACAGTTTCGATGAGATTTATTCTGTATTGGGCATACCGCAGGCGATAGCAGAAGCTAACCGCTGCTTATTCTGCTGGGAAGCTCCGTGCCGTGAAGGCTGTCCGGTCGGAATAAATATACCCGGATTTATAAAGCGGATAGCTCAGAAGAATTTCAAAGGTGCTGCCGAGTTAATCTACATGGACAATCCTTTCGGAGAAGTGTGCGGCCGAATCTGTCCCCAGGAAAAGTTATGTGAAGAGCATTGCCGAGCCCAAGCATTAAATTACCCGATTTCAATCGGGGAACTTCAGCGGTTTGTCTGTAACATGCGAGTTAAGGGTGAGTTCGTTTTAACATTAAAGAAGAAGAAAGCCCAGAAGGAAAAGATTGCGATCATTGGTGCGGGTCCCGGCGGTTTAGGTTCAGCATACTTCTTAAGTTTATCAGGGTATCAGGTTGATGTATATGAGAAGCAACCGAATGCCGGTGGAATATTAAGATATTTTCTTCCTGCGTACAGGCTTCCTTCTTCAGTTATTGCGAAGGAGTTTGAATTTATCAAAGAGCTCGGTGTTAATTTTATTTTCAACAGTGAGTTGGGGAAGAATATCAATTTAAAGGAATTAAAGAAGAAATACGATGCTGTAATTTTAGCGATAGGTTTAACAAAGTATAAGAAACTCGGATTAAAGGGAGAGGATAATAAAGGAGTCTTTTATCCTGATTATGTTTTAAATACAATCAGAAATATGAAGGATCCCATTCCGGATTCCGAGTTAGGAACCGGAAAGATTTTAGTAATAGGCGGAGGGAATGTTGCGATGGACTGTGCAGACATGCTCAGCCGTCTTCCGGATACAGAAGTTGAGATTGTTTACAGACGTGATTTTCATAACATGCCTGCCTGGAAATCTGAGGTAGACGCCGTGTTAAATGACGGGGTCAGAATTAAGTTCCTTACAAACCCTGTCGAGATAATAAGTGACAAGGGGAAAGTTACCGGGTTAAAATGTGTCAGGATGAAGTTATCCGAACCCGATTCCAGCGGCCGACCCCGGCCTGTTCCCGTTGAAGGTTCCGAGCATATTATTCAATGTGATGCCATAGTTATCGCGATAGGTCAGGATAAAGATTCGGAGCTTCTTTCAAAAGAAGGTCTTGAACTATCTCTCAGTGGTGAATTGATTCTTGACACTAACATGCAGACATCAGAGTCCGGTGTATTTGCGATAGGAGATCTTGTGACAGGACCCTTGACTGCTGTGAATGCCATTCAGTCCGGGAAGGAAGTCTCATCTAATATTTATAATTACTTTGAAAGCAGGAGAAAATAAGAGATGGCAGATTTATCAATAGATTTTTTAGGGAAGCGAATGGTAAATCCGTTCATGATTGCAGCCACGCCAAGTTCAGATAATTATGAAATGATCAAGAAGGGATTTGATGTCGGCTGGGCCGGTGCGGTAATAAAAACGACCTCCGTGGAAGGGCAAGCAGTTCCGTTAAAGTATCCGATGATGTACGGTTTGCCTATGGATGGGAAGCGTTCCATGGCACTTGCAAATATAGATTTAATCTCTGAGCATCATATAGATGAAGTGGAAGAGATGGTTAAGAGATTAAAGAAGGAATATCCTGACAGATTATTAATGCCGAGTAT
>JAQVHJ010000417.1 GCA_028696285.1 bacterium | reverse complement strand
AAATCAGAAGAAGAATAGATCTTGTCGAAGGATTTGAAAACGATGATTCGATAGAAAGGTTCTTTTATATCTTATTAAAATTTGAGGTGATTAAGAAGGAGGGGCTGTATTAGTGAGTAATTTTTACCTTTACAGAAAATACTTGACATTATCCCGGTATAAAAAAACTTGACTTTTTATTTATAACCTGTTATAATATAAAATTTAATGTATTTTAGGAGGTTAATTTGAGAATTAGAGAGTATGCGAGTTGGGATTTGATGTTGGATAAGGCGGAATCTTTTTTCCGGGAGATTTCACAGTCTGACAGGATTTGTCTTATTCATCATGGTGATGCGGATGGAGTAACTTGTGCGATTTTTATTTATTACTTGATTCTTGATTTACGGAATACACCTCCTGACCATGTATTTTGGGTTAGTACGAAGTCGTATGATATGAAGGAAGAGCGGGAATTGATCAAGAATTTAGCCCCTGATATTTTGATTGTTGTTGACCTTGACCTTGTGAAGGAAGATGGGCTATTTAATGAATGGAGTCTTAACATACCGAAGATTTTTATTTATGACCATCATTCTATAAGCAAAGACATTAATATGATTCCCAATAATATCATTTATTTGAATGCGCGAATGCTTAACCAGGAAGGTATCTGGCATCCTGCTTCTTTTTTTGGTTATGAAATAGCCCGGAGATTTTTTGAAACAGATGATTACTGTTGGATTGCCGGAGTTGGTTTACGGGGAGACCATGCGCATGAAGAATATCCTGAATTCTTTGAGAAGATACGTGAAAAGTTCCCGATTTTATTTTTAGAGGTTGTAGAGAAGGAGTACAAGTCAATTCTTGAAGGACTTACGCATTTAGTGAATGCCGGATTTTTTTATCATCCTGATGCGCGGGAGAAGACATCTTTTCTTGCCTTGAAAGAGGCATTTGAGAAGAATGACCCGATGTTATTTTTCGAGGGGACCGGCCCGATTTTTGAAGAGCTGCGCCGCAAGAGTGTCGAACTGAAAAAGGAGATAAAAAGATTAACGGATGAGACCAGGAAGGACGGATACCGTCCCCAAGACCTTAACCTTGTTATTCATAAGGTAAAGACCCCGCATTATATAGTAGGGGTTATTGCCGGAAATCTCTGCAAGGAAGAGGGTAATTTAGTTTGCGCGATTGCCAATGAATTTGATGAAAATATGGGGATTGAACTCAGGATGAGTCACGGTTCCAGAATTAATTTTGTTGAAATACTTCAGGTGATGCGGGAGCAATTTAATTTTCTTTCCGCGGGCGGGCATCCTGTTGCTGCGGGTTGTTTAATCCGGCCGTCTCAATACGAGGAGTTCAAAATGAAATTTGAATCGGCTTTTAGGGAACATATAAAGGGCAGATAAATGATTGATATTAACTGGATTGATATTGTTACATTAGTCTTTTTGATCGTATTTTTTATTATAGGTGTAAAGCGCGGTTTGATACGTGAAATAACAGAATTAGCTGCGTTTGTATTCGGAATATTCTGCGGTGTATTTTTTGAAGATGCTTTTGAACCGGTAACTGCGCGATTTCTCGGTGAGTTCTCCGGGATAAAGATAATTACCTTTCTTGCGATCTTCTTTGTAGTGGCATTGTTTTTTGTTCTTGTTGGTAAGGTTCTTGCGAAGTTTATCAAGTTTATAGGGATGGAGGGGCTGGATAAATTTTTAGGCGGGTTATTCGGAACGATAAAAGTATTCATAGGAGTTCTGTTGATTTGTATTGTCCTTTTCATTTTTAATAATGAAAAGATAAACGAATACATTTCACAATCATATACAGGTAAGGTTGTGAATTATGTTTTAAAACAAATTAATTATGGAGAATATAAAGATGAAATTAAAAATCTTAAACCTTAATCAGGAGCTTGAAGTAGAGAAGGGCTCTTCGTACCTTGACCTTCTTTCAAAGATATCCGATCCGGACAAAGATTCATATGTTGGCGTTAAATTCAATGGAGAGATACAATATTGGTATGGTGAAATCACTGATTCCGGAGAAGTACGGTTCATAAAAGATTCAGAAGAGGAAGGGTTAGAGATTTTACGTCACTCAGCAAGTCATGTTATGGCCGGAGCAATTCAGAATCTTTACCCGGGAGTAAAGTTTGCGATTGGCCCTGCGATTGCGGAAGGGTTCTATTATGATTTAGATCTTAACGAGAAGATCTCTGAGAATGATTTTGATAAGATTGAAAAAGAGATGCAGAAGATAATAGATAAGGATTACCCGCTCAAGAGGGAATCTTGGGACAAGGAAAAAGCAAAGAAATATTTTCAAGAGAAATCTGAAAAATTTAAGATTGAATTGATAGAAGGAATTCCTGATGAGAATGTTAGTATCTTTACTGACGGGGATTTTCTTGATCTTTGCCGTGGGCCTCACATTCCTTCAACCGGGAAGATAAAGGCGTTCAAGCTCCTTTCCGTAGCCGGCGCGTACTGGCGCGGCAGTGAAAAGAATCCCATGTTAACGAGGGTTTACGGTACTGCATTTCCAAGTAAAGAAGAGCTGGAAAATTATATTCAGCGGTTAGCAGAAGCGGAAAAACGGGATCACAGGAGACTTGGCAAGGAACTGGAATTATTTAACATCTACGAAGAAGCGGGTGGGGGCCTGGTATTCTGGCTTCCGAACGGCGCTTTAATCAGAAAGATAATTGAGGATTTCTGGCGTGAGAAACATCTTGATAATGGTTATGAACTGGTTTATTCACCGCATGTTGCAAAGAGTGATTTATGGGAAACTTCCGGGCACCTTGGTTTTTATAAGGAGAACATGTACGACTGCAT
>JAQVHJ010000416.1 GCA_028696285.1 bacterium | reverse complement strand
TGGGAACAGTATTAGAGGGAGGCCGGGTTAAATACATTCATGGAAATAGAGGCAAGGGCACATTTTCTTTTCTTGGGGGTCATGATCCGGAAGACTACTCACACTATGTCGGGGATCCCCCGACAAATTTGTCATTACATAAAAATTCCCCCGGATACAGGCTGATACTAAACAACATATTATTTCCTGCCGCAAAGAAGAAACAGAAGAAGACTTAATGGTAAACGGTAAATGGTGAACGGTAAACGGTGAACGGTAAACGGTGAACGGTAAACGGTAAATGGTAAACGGTGAACGGTAAATGGTGAACGGTAAATGGTGATTCGAAATAAAGTAATCTGTGACTGGTAAAATAATATTTATATTTATTTTATCATGGATAAGATTTCGGGATCAAATGAGAGTAATTTGAAATTTTGTTCGAAATGTTTTAAAGTGAGGGGTATGTGGTTTAGGAAGTTTGTCTTATTTTTTTCTAATGCGAGATAGGAGAATGTTCCGATTGCTTTCAGATTTCTCTGTATAGCGGTGCACCGTACTAAATTGATTTCATTTCCGTATTCTTTTCCACAAAATTCGATATATCTTCTCAGTAAATAATCCTTGAGTTCGTCTTCTAAATCAACGTATGAATCCCAGAGTAAAGATGTAATGTCATAATGGTCAGGTCCAACCCTGAGGTCCTGGTAATCAATAGTAAAAACCTTATTATTAAAATGAAGAAGGTTTCTTGAATGGAAATCCCTGTGAATCGGGAATCCTACGCTTGCATATACCGTTTCATTAATCTCGTTGAAAAAAAGGTTAAGAATATTTTTTTCTTTATCAGAAAGGATTTTGGATTTAAATTTTTCAAGATAATACTTAATGAAGAAGTTTGCTTCCCATTCAAGCTTTTCCTTTGTGAATATTTCTCCTTTAATGTTTTTAATCAGGAGTACGGGAATGTTTTTTATTTTGATTATTTCGTTCATTGCGTTCAGGTAGATTTTTTTCAATTCATATTCTGAGACGAGGTCATTATTTACGATAACTGATAGGGACGTGTCCCCTGCATCCTGTTGAATAATCAAGCCTTCATTAGGAAAGACATTATATATTTTCGGGATTTTTATCTCATACATTTTCAATAGCCCGTAAGCCCTGAGTATCTGGAACTCCTTTTCTTTAATTCCAATATTTTTTTGATAGTCCATGATTATATAAGAAATATTATCTTTGCATTTCCCCCGGTAGAACTTACGTTCTGACGCATCACCGGAGAGAAGGATGACATTGGAAAAACCAGTTATCTTCTGAAGAGATTCAATCCTGTTATTAGACATATCTGCCGAGTTTATCACTTAATTAAAAACTTAAACAATTATATTTTCTGTATCGACATCGAACACATGAGTTTTGGAGATATTTACAACCAGTTCCATTTCCTGGTTAATTTTAACGTTTGTCTGCGGACTCACCCTTGCAATGATTGATAATTCCCCGATTTTCAGGTAAAGGAATATTTCATTTCCCATAGGTTCAATTACTTCAACGATAGCGCGGAAAACAGTTCCTTCTTTTGGCTGAGTAATAAATACCTTGTCATAAATATCTTCCGGCCTGATTCCCATTAAAACGTCCTTATCAGCATATTTTGAGATATTTTCATTGAAATTTTCGGGAAGCTTCAATTTCATTGAAGAGTATTTAAAGAAATAGTCCTTATCTGCCTTTTCTATTTTTCCTCTGATAAAGTTCATTGACGGGCTTCCGATAAATCCAGCCACGAATTTATTTACAGGATTGTTATATAGATGAATCGGGTCGTCGACTTGGTGTATAATGCCGTCTTTCATAACAATAATCCTGTCGCCCATGGTCATTGCTTCGACCTGGTCATGAGTAACGTAAATCATGGTTGTCTGGAGTGTACTGTGAAGTTTTTGAATTTCCGCCCGCATCTGCACTCTAAGTTTTGCATCCAGGTTAGAGAGCGGTTCATCAAAGAGGAATACGGCAGGTTTTCTGACGATTGCTCTTCCGACGGCGACTCTTTGCCTTTGTCCCCCGGAGAGTTCTTTCGGTCTTCGTTCAAGCAGGTGTTCAATCTCAAGAATCTTTGCAGCTTCTTTAACTCTTGAGTCAATCTCATCCTTTGGAAATTTCCGAAGTTTCAGGCCAAACGCCATGTTTTCATAAACAGTCATATGAGGATAAAGGGCATAGTTCTGGAATACCATTGCAATGTCACGGTCCTTTGGAGAGATATCATTAACAACTTTGTCCCCAATCTTTATCTCTCCGAGAGAGATGTCTTCCAGACCTGCGACCATTCTTAATGTTGTTGATTTTCCGCATCCTGAAGGACCCACAATAACAATGAATTCCTTATCCTGAATTACCAGGTTAAAATCCTTTACAGCATAAATATCATTGCCATAAATTTTTGAAACATTTGTCAGGGTTACTTGTGCCATTTAAACCTCCACGTATAAATTTTTCTGTTCAATTCTTTCTTTAATATATCCGATCAAATACAGGGAACCTGTACAGACTAAAATGTCATTATTACCGAGATTAATCCCGAGATTCCTTTTATAATTCAAAATATCTTCCTGGAGAATCTTAACGGTTTTAACATGAGGTGATAAAATTTTAATCAGGGAATCGGGGTTAAGAGCCCGTTCTGAAATTGGTGCGGTAACATAAACAATTTGAAACATCTTTGCAAGCTCAATCAGTTCCTTTTTGTAAAATTTATCTTTTAAAATACCTAGTAATAAATATTTGTATTTAAAGTTGGGAAAGATAGATTTCAGGTATTGTTTCAAGGCAATAAACCCCATT
>JAQVHJ010000415.1 GCA_028696285.1 bacterium | reverse complement strand
GGAAGAATTAAGAATGAATAATGAATAGTGAAGAGAGAATAAAGAAGAGAGATTCAGGAAGCATCATGACGGATGATAACGGCCTTGTGATCTTTGCTCCAGCGGTAAGTGACGAAGTCGGAGAGAATATGATAAAATTACTTTACCGTTGTGAGGACGGTGGCGTATCAACGAACGAGTTTTCTGTTTTTGTATCGACAGAGGCGTGTTCACAGTGTCCGTATTCACTGGAAATTATCTCCGGTAAGGATCAGGTTGGATGTCCGGGAGAGGAGCTGCCGGAGTACCTTGAGATTTCATTGGCAGACAGTGACGGGAATCCTGCAGCAGGGAAGACAGTAGAGATATCGGCATTTAGCACTGATGGTAATGATGTGTCCTATAACCTGAGTACGCAGGAATTAGTAATATCCGAGACAGGTAATAATACTTTTTCATTCGTATTGGGAGATGAAGAAGGTGATTACAAAATACAAGTCCGCTATAATTGTTCCGAAGAGCCACCCCCTGCTGTTTCAATATTGAAATACAGGAATAAAGATGCAGAGTACATAGTAAAAGAGATTAAAGCGACAGCAAATAAGGAAAAGTGTATTCCGGATTTAAAGATAGGAGTATATTATGATATAAACTGTAATTCTTCAGTTAATACATCTACATATTATCCAAAAAAAATAGAAGAAAAATTATACTTGAGAATAGAAAGTCCAAAAGAAACTTCAAACAATATTAGTATTCCAATTATTCTAAGGAATACATTTGGTGAGGTAAAGGAAAATGTAGGTTATTTATTTAAACCTTTAAATACAGAGGGTGATAGAAGTACAGAATTTAAAATTAAAAAAGGAGAAAAATATTCAAATGTCGAAGAGATAACCTATTATCCTCGAGAAACACAAGGTTATATTGTCAAGATAGAAATAGATAAAGTAAATGGTCGAAAATTGAATACTCCAATCTTTTTAAAAATTCCGGAAGATAGTGATAATGATCAAATGGCGGATGCTTGGGAAAAGGAACAAATTACCAAAATACCTACAATAACGGGGATTAAGAATTTTACTCCAGCCTGGGACGAAGAAATACCCAATGTTCCTGATGTAGATTTTAATGATCCTGGAGATGGATTCCCTGCTTTAATTGAATATATAGGATATACATGTGATTCAGAATACATCGATAATACTAAAAAGAAAGAGAATGATCCTAATTTAATCAGGAGAATGAGTTCATCTAAAGTTGATTTGTTATTTACTTCTGTTGATCAAAGTAAAAAAGATTCCTTATTGACAAAAGAAACTCATAAGGTTTTAAAAAAATACGACATAGAAGCTCATGAAGTATTTAATTTCTTACCGATATCATTTTCTCTGGTAGGATCATATTATCATATTGACATGAGATATGAACTGTTTTGTTCCACATCTTCGACAGGTATTATAAAACTTGAAAATGACGGTACTGTTTATGGCGCAGCGGAAAAGTTGGGAACCGGTTATGGATATATAAAGATATTTATGGGCGCTGTTAACAATATAATGGCAATTCCTGAAGATAATAATTTTCCTGATAATCCTGCAGCATTAAATTACAGAATAGGGAACTGGGTACATGAGAAGTATTACCGGGAAGAACCTTTCAGAGTTACCCTTTGCAGTTATGTAGGGGAAGAGCCATATGAGAAAAGATTCTTTTTTAATAATAAAAAAGGTAATAAAATAAATAATGATGATGATTGTAATGATTGGATAAATTTATATGATTTTGCGGATGATTATGATAATTATAATCATCCAGATAATATCGGTTCAAATGGAACTCCTTTATGTTTTGGTTGGTCTCAAGAAGATATTTTAACCAGGTTTCTTCTTCATGAGATAGGGCATACTATGAATTTTGGAATAGGGAACAGAACAGGAGATACTTTTATAGAAAATGCTCATATTAATAAGAATCTCTGGCCTTCCAATCAGGAGAAAAAAACTTGTATGTGGTGTGATTTAATTGATCCAAGATATGACTATATTGTTAATGATTATTGTAAATGGCTGGATTTCAGGTATTTCAATATTCAAAGATAAAAAAAGGAGTATTAAAATGAAAAAGTTACTTATATTATTTATTTCAATTATTTTATTTTATTCATTAAATTATGGTAATAAATTTTATGAAAAAGATAACCAAAAATATAATGATTATTTAACTTATACAGATGGTCAAATTGAGAATCAAATTATTAGAAATTATCCAAATACAATAGTATATAATTCCTCTGGAAAATTTATTATTAATTTATCAAAAGAAAATTTAAGTAATGACGGGCAGGTATTTCCATGTTTTGGTTTTATGAAAGGCCGCGGCATGGGGAATGATTTTAATTTATATTTTGAGGGAACAAACTCAGAACTTGTCGAATGGAGATATGAGCATACAGATTTTATAGATATTGGTCAGATTGATTATTATATTCATCCTGGAAAAATATTAAATGATGAATGTGATTTAAATAAGTTTATTGATTTGTCAAAGGTTGGTTCTTCTGTTTTAATAGTATCCGGTGAGTATAAATTAAAAGCTACAAGATTTTTAAAAGATAGTACAAGTTCAGGAAAGACAGAAATAATAGGGAAAATTTATCCAGAACCTTTCCGTTTATTTGTAAATATGGAAGGACAATTGCTTGCTGCTGATATTGATGTCAACCCGGATAAATGGAATTTGAACTGGTTCAGGATGGCGAATAATGAAGGTGTATTTACCGTTTGGATAGAAAAGCTCCCTGACAATTATTCAGTTAAGGATATAAAGCAGGAAACGATCCTGTTCAACGGC
>JAQVHJ010000414.1 GCA_028696285.1 bacterium | reverse complement strand
TTATTACCAACACTTGATACGCACTGTAGGGGCTTCCGGCCGGAAGCCCTTCTTTCGATTATCCACACGAAGAACAAAGATAGAAGAATTTTTAACCGCGGACCATCATGCACCACAAGTATGCATGACTCTGCGCGGACCACGCTGCTTATTTGATTTTAAGTTATAATAGTATTCTGAACCAAAACTCATTTGATACTTAAAAAAACTTCCGAGTGTAATATCTCACCACGGAGACACAGAGCACACGGAGAGAATTCAAAGAGAAATTTACTTATTTGATTTTAAGATGATAATGATATACTGAACCAAGAAGCACATAATACTTAAAAATCATTTGAATGTAAATATTTTTTACCATGAAGGACATGAAGATATAAATCGTGATTCGTGATTCGTGAACCGTGATTCGAAATACAAAAATACTTTTAACCGCAGAGGACGCAGAGGACGCAGAGAAGATTTATTTACCGCGGAAACGCAAAAGGATGAAAATTTACTTAGTTGATATTAATTTAAAGCAATATACTGAACCCAAGAAAGATTGGTACTTAGACAGAGATCGAATGTGATTTTAACCGCAGCGGCCGCAGAGAAGATTTTTAACCGCAAAATCGCAGAAGGATGAAAATTTACTTATTTGATTTTAAGATAATAAATGATATACTGCAACAGAAAGCAATAGATACTTATATAACATTTGAATGTAAATTGAAACCGCGTACCACGCGGAAAGAATTACTTAGTTGATTTTAAATTAAATTATATTTCTTATATTATTCATTTGATGATTCAACATCCCTAAACGGCTGCCCTACGAATTTTAGATTGCTTCGTCATTTCATTCCTCGCAATGACAGTGTACCTATGTACTACATTGAGTGCATAGCCTTACACGTGGGGTACACTGCTTCGCTAATCACGTTATTTGGTTTGTGGACGATATCGTGTCATTGCGTTATCGAGACGAAGTTGATATCTAGCAAGCGCAGCGATGCGTCAGTGTTTGTGAAACAAACTCGTGGCAATCTCATTTTAAAATATAGATTGCTTTGTAGAATGGAATATTTATTTCATTCCCCTCCAATGACTATTTGTTGTTTCTACTGGAAATAAAGTTATCCACAAGTTATCTGACAGCCTCAAAAGTTAATTGTATGGGATTTAATTAAAGATGATCAGAAATGGTCCCGATACTTATTAAAAGTAAAAAGTAAAGGTCCGGCACCTTTAAAATTTCTTGATTTACATTATTATCTATGTTATAATAATAAATTATATAAAAAGGAGCTATTTTATGGAAAAAGACTATTTTATTGAGAGGAAACCGATGCCGTTCCGGATAAAGACGGTAGAGCATGTTAAGATGACGACTAAGGCAGAGCGTGAGAAACTGATAGCTGAGGCATATTATAACGTATTCAATCTTAAAGCCCGGGATGTTTATATTGATCTTTTGACCGACAGCGGTACGGGCGCAATGAGTAAGGAGCAATGGGCCGCGATCATGATGGGTGATGAGAGTTATGCTGGCGCTGATTCATTTTTAAAATTCAAGCAGGCGATTAATGATGTTTTGGGTTTTGATTTTGTCCTTCCGACACACCAGGGCCGGGGTGCGGAGAATGTATTCACCAAGGCATTTGTAAAGGAAGGTGATATAATCCCCGGGAACATGCATTTTGACACGACAGAAGCGCAGATAGAGGACAAGAAGGGAATCGGAAAAGAATTTGTCATAGATGAAGCATACGACCCGCAATTAATTCACCCGTTCAAGGGAAATGTAAATATTTCGAAGCTTGAGCAGTTCCTCCAAAAGAACCGTGATAAGGTTCCGTTGTTCATCTTAACAGTCACGTGCAATTCCGGGGGCGGTCAACCTGTTTCCATGCGTAACATTAAAGAACTGAGCGCGGTTCTGAAGAAGTTTGAAGTGCCGTTATTCTTTGATATTGCGCGTTTTGCCGAGAACGCATATTTTATAAAGCATCGCGAATCCGGGTATGAGAACAAAACAATCTCGGAGATAATTCTTGAAATGATGAGTTATGCAGATGTTGTTTCGTGCAGCGCGAAGAAGGATCCGCTCGGAAATATCGGCGGATTTTTAGCGATGCGCACAGAAGATTATTTTGACAAGTTAAAACCGTTTGTAATTTTAAATGAAGGGTTTATTACTTATGGCGGTTTGAGCGGTCGAGCTCTTGAAGCCCTTGCAGTCGGCCTTCATGAATCTACAAGTGAAGAGCATTTAGCATACCGAATTTCACAGGTGCATTATCTTGGGAAACTTCTTGATGATGCGGGGATTCCTATTGTGAAGCCGGTCGGCGGGCATGGTGTTTTTGTTGACGGGTTGAAGTTCTTCCCGCATATACCTCAGGATAATTTTCCGTCTCAAGCATTGACAGTTTACCTTTACATTGAATCGGGAGTCCGCGGTGTTGAGATAGGGAATCTTCTTGCCGGGCGAGATCCCCAGACCGGAAAGAACCGTTATCCGAAGGTAGATACATTACGTCTGGCAATTCCCCGAAGGGTCTATACAAATGAGCACATGGAATATGTTGCAGAAGGTTTAAAGAAGATATATAAAGATCGTGAGAAATACAAAGGTTTTGAAATGGTCTATGAACCGCCGTTTTTACGGCATTTCAGCGCAAAATTGAAGAAGGTTGAATAGATGGTAATTGATTTTGATGATTTTGAAGAGGTAAAGTCACAGCGTAAGGTTTTCACTATCACCCAGATAACCGCTCAGATCAAGGAGCATTTAGAGAGCACTTTTTCGGGTATTTGGGTGGAAGGCGAGATCAGTAATTTCAAGCATCATTCAT
>JAQVHJ010000413.1 GCA_028696285.1 bacterium | reverse complement strand
CGGAGATCCATAAAGTTCCACCTACCGGTAGTTTAATCTTCAACTGGGACCAGGCATTTGCTTCAATAATCGTTGCGAAGCACTTTCCTGAACTTGGACAATATCTTGTCGAACAATTGACAGATTTGATTGATGAAAAGGGATTTTCACCCCAATTGATTGTGAACTCTTTCTCTTCTCAAATCTCAAATCCCCCGATTCTTTTTTTAACAGTTGCTTATAATTATCTCATTAACAAAAACATTGATTTTCTCAAGATTTGTTTCCCGAAATTATTGAATATTTTAAATTGGTGGGAGACTAATCGGAAGGTAACCTGGAACGATCATCTTTATACATGGGGTGGTTCAACGGCATTTGAGGCAGGACTTGAATCCGGATGGGATAACTCTCCGCTTTGGGAAAGAATGACTTTCGATGAAAAAGCCGGAAGATTCTCTTTTGCCTGCCCGATGGCAACAGGCTTTATCCTGCTTGCTAACAGGATTCTGGAGATATTGTCCAGTCCGAAAATCCTGAATAAAACTGAAGAATATAATCGTTTAAGAGAAAAGCGGAAACAAATAATTAACGCTATTGAAGAAAATATGTGGTCAAAAGAACTGGAAGCCTATCTTCCTGTAGATGAAAATGGGTGTCATTTAGGGACTATCTTCCCGGGAATATATTATCCGGGCTTCACAGGAGAAATAAATCCCGAAAGGTTTAAGAAATCTTTGAAGCATCTTAATGATCAGAATGTACTGGGCGGAGATTTCCTGATCCCCACTCTCAGCAGATCCGATCCGGACTTTAACGGGGACGGAGACTATTGGCGAGGAAGAATCTGGCCGCCGGTGAACTTCCTGACAACTGCTGCAATTGCAAACTATTCAAAAATTGAAGCTAATAAAATATTGGAATCATCAAAATCGATTTTTAAGAAAAACTTCTCAAATGGAATTTCCGGAGAAAACTACAGTTCTGTTTCCGGAAACCTTTTTGCTCAACCCGGCGTATATTCAAGAAATTGCCCCGTTTATGTCTGGGGAGGATTATTAGCACTAAATCCCATCTCCATCTTCAATCTTCTGCATATTAATACCAAATAGAAGATGCCGGCCCTTTACTTTTTACTTTTTTTTAACATTACATTTTTATCTAAACATCAGTATTATTTATCTGAACTTCGCATATACTGCTTTATCATTTTCTACCCCGGTCTTAAGACCGGGGTTACTTATCATCAACTCCTGAAGGATAAGAATGTGATGTGTGAACCGTGATTCGAAATGTAACGGAAAATAAGCATTACATTAATGATATTTTACATTATTAAATTATTCTGAACTTCGCATATACTGCTTTATCATTTTCTACCCCGGTCTTAAGACCGGGGTTACTTATCATCAGCTCCTGAAGGAAATGGGAATATGAATATTTAAATGAATTCTACATATTTATTTGTATTTTTTTACTTAATAATCTCCCGGATCATTTATTTTAAAGTATTTGCCGTTCTCTGTTCTCTCTTTACTGCTCTCGGTTCAAACGACGGTGTCGTTTGAACAGGTGCCGGCCCAGGAGTTAGGAGTTTTAAACATTACATTGATATTCAAATATCGCATTATTTTTCTGAACTTCGCAGATAGTCTTTTTTCATTCTCTACCCCGGTCTTAAGACCGGGGTTACTTATCATCAGCTACTGAAGGAAATGAAAATATAAATATTAATCCAGATTGAAAGCGAGATAGAGATTGAGACTTAATTCAGTATCGTTCGCATTTAATACTTGTATTAAATAAAGTTTGCAAAGCAAACCTTACCCTTACGCACTACCCTAACAGATTCATGACCGGGGTAACTTATCATCAGCTCCTGAAGGAAAAGAAAATATAAATATTAATCCAGATTGAGAGCGAGATAGAGATTGAGACTTAATTCAGTATCGTTCACATTTAATACTTGTATTAAATAAAGTTTGCACAGCAAACCTTACCCTTACGGATTACACTTACTGAGATTTCTGAAGGAAATCTGTTATAGGGATAGAACGCTTTTAGCCCACCGTTTTAACGGTGGGTGTGAATGTAGAATAATTAGGAGTTTCCCCATTTTTTTTATTAAATTTAGTTCAATTAATCATCAAAAGAGATTTTTATTTACAAAAGATTTTTTTAATGAATTTATTCTGAATATGTATGTAGGCCCAGGTAATGTCATTGCGAGAACCGGAGCGAAGCGAAGGGACGCGGCAATCTACCTGGGTAACAATGAACAGAAAAATATCCGGGCTTCAGCCCTTGTTTTAGTCCGATTAATCGGACGATGGAATCCATATCAGGAATAAATTCCTGATATGTTTTCGTTATATATACCGTGGTTAAAACCACGGCCTACATGCATAGAAACAATAAATTGTTTAATTATTAATAACACCCAGGTAGATTGACACGTCGAACTTTTCTAGTTCTTCGCGCGATGACATGCAAACATCCGCATACCAAATAACGCAATTCATCATTGCGATGGAGATTGCACCAGCAATCGACTGAAGCAATCTCAGATTGCCACGCTCGTTTCAGTCGCTCGCAATGACTTTCATTCGTCAACAATTTCAATAACGTCATTAATCATTGCGACGAAGGTTCAAAGAACCTGACGAAGCAATCTCTCTTTGTTTTTCGAATCACGGTTTACGAATCACGAATCACGTTTCACATGTTTTAACCTGACGATGTATTATGTTCAAATGATGCGGGCGAAGGCCCTTCATCCCTACACATCGTATCGAATGTTGGTAATACAATTCTTTCGAATCACGGTTCACGAATCACGAATCACAACTACAGATCGCCACG
>JAQVHJ010000412.1:1355-2846 GCA_028696285.1 bacterium | reverse complement strand
GTCTGGGATTGGGAAGATACCAGGATTGATTTCATGGATGCTGCGGGAGTGAAGTATTGGTTCGTTCTCTCCGACAGGATTTCAGAAAATCTTTCCATACGCCTGAAATTCTGGTATAAGCGTGTTCTGGACCAGGAAAAAGAGGTGAGGACCTGGTGGAATGCTGACTTTAATGATCCGGACTTCCCCGATATCAATGCAGGGAAATACCCGTATCTCTCTTCCATCAGGAGTGTTCAGACAGCATTTAAATTATCATTATTCTGGCGATTCTAAAAGGAGGTAAATAAATGAAGAGGTTTTTAATTTCGTTAACAGTTTTAATTCTGCTGATAGCCCCCGTACTTGCAGTCTCGAATTCCGAGATATTCGGTGAAGAGGGGAAGTTCTATTCAGCTTCAGGCCTTGCTTTGGGGCATACATCCATAATCGGGTTTAACGGTCCCGAATCAATCTATCAGAATCCCGCCACTATTGCGGATTCTACGGAGTTGAACGTTAATCTGGGATATAACATGCTTCTCTTGAGCGAGCACAGGTCGTATCCCGCGTACAGTTTCTTTGATAACCTGATAGGATATCAGACATATGTTTCTAATCAGAATGTCTATCCTGATTTCCAATTCAGTATTGCAAAGGCATTTCAATTCGGACATAGTTATTTAGGGGTCGGTTTAGCGTATGTTCCTGCATATAACTTCAATTTCGATTACCTGGAAGAGGTAAGGAATGAAATGAACCCGGAACCCATGAAGATCGCCAATAATATTATTGACAGGAAAGGTGTGCTTGGTTCATATTCACTGGGTTTCGCATATAACTTCAATAAACTGTTTTCTCTCGGTGTTGCATTCAATATGCTGAGCGGAAAGATTGACAATGACGTCTCAGTCATATTTACTGACGATGCATTAATGACTGTCCCTACTGACCCGGGATATGTTTATTCAAGTTCCTATGACCTGAGCGGGAACTCAATTACAGTCGGGGGAACATTCAACCTGAAGAGGGTTCAATTCGGATTTAATTACAATACAGGCGGCGATGTGGGAAAGACCTTTACATTCTATGAAAATGAAGAATTGATCAATGACGAGGACCTTACATATGAACTCCCGTCCTCATACGGTATTGCGATTCAGTACCTCCCGAGAAACGGACTCTGGACTAAGATTAAACTGGAATATGAACATATAGCCTGGAGTCAATTTGAAACAAGTTTCTCCGAGATGATAGAGGATTATTCTGAAATTGAACGGGAAAAATATAGAATGCTCGGAATAAATGCCCTGGAAGATCTCGTTGATGTTGAGTATTACAAACTCGGAATTGAACATACATTTGATACAGGCGCAATTATGCGTGTAGGGTTCTATAACAAGAACAGTTACCTTGACAAGCATTTGAAAACCGCCGGATTTACCGCAGGTACAGGATTTAAACTTTCTGAGATGATCGCAGTTAATATTGGGCTGGATGTAGCAAAGAGAA
>JAQVHJ010000412.1:0-1345 GCA_028696285.1 bacterium | reverse complement strand
ATTCGCGGACAGTTTATATGCGGACTTCTATGACTTTGATGACCCTGTCGAAGACAGAGAAAGTAGTGATATAGTTGAGGAAGTTGAATCCACTATTCAGTTTTCTTTGCAGTTTAAAAGGTAAAATTTCAGGAGAATAAAAGATGAAATTGAAATTAAAATTTCTTATAATTCCCCTGATTTTCCTGATCTTATTTTCTGCGTCGGCAATGGCAGGGAAGACAGGAAAATTAATCATTCTTCACACAAATGATATTCATGGCGGAATTAACAGGAGCGAAGCTACGTGGATGAACCCGGCTTTCCCGCCGCCCCTGGGCGGGGCTGCATCCGCAGTTACCCTTATTAACCAGATTCGGGAAGAAGCTGAAAAAGAAGGCTGGGAAGTAATTCTGATGGACGGTGGTGATATTTGGCAGGGTACTCCTGTCGGGGATAAGACGGAAGGCTTAGCTGTAATTAAATATTTTGAATTAGCAGGGTATGATGTCCGGGCTCTCGGTAACCATGATTTTGATGCCGGTTGGGAAGTGGCGAAGAAAACGACAGAAGCTTCCGATATCCCTGTTGTCTGCGCAAATATAATTGATAAGAACACAGGCCAGATCCCTAACTGGAAGAACCTCTCACCCTACATTGTAATTCAGAAAGGCGACCTTAAGATCGGTGTAGTGGGAGCCAATACGGATGATATGGTATCATTGGTTTCTGAACAGGTACTTGGTCCAATTACATTCTCAAAGGTCGGGTTGACTCTCCCTAAATATATTAAGGAACTGCGTGAGAAGGAGAAGGTTGATATCGTTATCGGCCTTTTCCATACAGGAATTTCTTTTACGAAGGAAGAGAAGTACTTGGTCTTGAAGGAATGGGAGAAGGAAGCAGAGGAGAAGGGTCTGGAATATGGAACAGATGCATATACCCAGTTTATTTATGATAAGAAGGGATTCGGATTGCAGGATCATGAGATCGCCGATTTAGTTCCGGGACTTGACGTGATTGTCGGGGCTCATTCTCATTCAGGATTATATCCTCCCTGGGAAGACCCGAGAAACCATACTATCGTGGTTCAGGCATATTCCAAGTTAAGTTCTGTCGGTGAGTTGGCTATAACTTATGATAAGGACACAAAACAGATTGTGGAATATGAAGCATTCAATTATACATTACTGTCAGAAGAGGTTGAGCCTGATCCGGAGACAGATGAGATTATCGGAAAAATGGTTAACGACGCAGAAGGCGGAATGAAGATTCCGATCGCAGAATCAAAGGGACCTATAACAAGAGGTGATGACGAAACATTATTGGGTAACTTGATTACAGATGCAATTAAAGAGAAGTACGG
>JAQVHJ010000029.1 GCA_028696285.1 bacterium | reverse complement strand
TATCTCAGGAAACTATGGTTGTTTATGAACATTCAAAGAAAGATTCGAAAAGTTTGGAAAATATTGGAGACCGCATGAATATCTCCAAAGAAAAATCTGCATGGCTCGTGAAGAAAACTAATATGCTCTCGCTGACTTCTGAAAAAACAATTCAATTCTCTGAACAGTCTATTGATAAAATGAAAAGTATTAAATTCAACATTTCCAACATTAAGGATGAAGTTGTTACTTCAACTTCCAAGATAGAAGAACTCTCTTTTCTATCCGATAAAATTAATCTGATTTTGGAAACGATCTCCGACATCTCAGAACAAACTAACCTGTTAGCATTGAATGCAGCAATTGAAGCTGCAAAAGCAGGGGAATACGGGAAAGGTTTTGCTGTCGTTTCAAGGGAGATCAGCAGGTTATCAGAAGATTCGCAGGAAAGCGCAAAGAAAATCAACACGATGATAAATGATCTTAAACATAAAATTAATGAGGTGGTAAACTCCATGTCTTTTGTCCTTGAAAAAGTAAATAAAGGTGTAATCATTACTGATGAAGCACAGGTTGATTTTGATAGCCTGGCAAGTAATGTTTCGGGACAAAATTCAAATATAAAACTTCTCTTTGAATCTGTTAAAGATCAGCAGCAGGCTCTCGCTGGCCTGTTTGAAAATGCAAATACACTTCTTGAATCTGTAAACAATACACAGCAGAGAATCTATTCCATTTTATCAATGGTTCAGGAAGGAATTCTCTTTGAAGACATCCGCCTGAATGGAGAGGAACTATTGAGAATCTCTCAGAACTTCATAGATAAATCAAAAAAATTTAAGAAAACAGAGGAGGAGTAAGTCTAATGAAAAAATATTTAGTCTGCATTTTATTGATATGCTTGTCTTTAATTATATCCGTAATCTCCTGCGGACCGAAGGAAGATGAACCCGTTGAAATCGAATTCTGGCATTCAATGCAGGGACCGCTCCTGGTAAGCCTTCAAAATATTGTCAGGAACTTTGAACAGGAAAATCCCAACATTAAAGTTAACCTCAAGTATCAGGGGAGTTACACTCAGCTTCTTCAGAAACTTGAAGCGCAAGTTGCAGTGGGAGAACCCCCGAATATTTCTCAAGCTTTTGGAGCATGGACAGATAAATTCATTAATGACGGATTACTAATTCAATTAGACGGAGAACTTCAAGGCGCGGAAAAAAACTTCTATGAAATATTCTACCGGAATAATTTATTTGAAGGTAAAATCTACTCTATACCCTTCAACAAAAGCGTTCCTATTCTTTACTATAATAAGGACCATTTTACTGCTGCAGGCTTGGATACTGAAAAAGCTCCGGAAACATGGAAAGAATTCAAGGAATATTGTGTTAAACTGAACTCTGCTCTAAATACAGACCCGGCAAAAGAAAAGATTTATCCCCTATCATTCTCACCGTCTATTTGGTTTATAACCTCACATTATATTCAAAATGGAGGAACATTCTTTAATAAGAATACAAATTCCATTCTTCCTGACAGGGAAATTTTAAAGGATTCAATTAATTTCTTTGCCGATTTAAATAAAAATCAACTTATGGAATTGACAAAGGAAAGGTCTTATCAGGATAAGTTTAAACAAGGTAATACTACCTTCATTTTTGCTTCTTGTGTTTCATACATATTCCTTAAGGATGAAGTCAAGTTCAATCTCGGATTCGCGCCGTTGCCCCATGGAAAAAGTAAGGGAAGTATTCTTTCCGGAACAAATCTTGTCGTATTTAAAAATGCGTCAAAGAATAAAGTTAAAGCATCGGTAAAACTGATTAATTACCTTTTAAAGGATGATAATATTGCCCGATGGACAATCGACACATACTATCTGCCGGTCAGAAATACAGTAGTAAATTCCCCCCAGTTTAAAACACATCTTCAGGAAAAACCTGCATTATCTTTGATTTATGATGAGATTGATTATCTCCAGGAAGAACCGAAAGAAGAGGTCTGGGTTAACGGCAGGAAACTGCTTAGAACTACAATCGAAAAAATCTTCTTCCTGAACACCCCTATTGACGAAGCTCTGGATGAATTTTATAACGAAAATAAGTAAATTGAAGATTTCCTTTCCAAGAACATTATTGCTTTTAATTCTTTCGGTCATTTTATACATATTCAGTTTTCCAAACTTTCTCTTCGGCAGTAAATTACCGCTACTAACTCATATCCTTGCTTTTCTCTGGCCTATCCCTTTTTTCCTTGGTTTGGAAGCGATGAAAAAGGGAAAAGCGTTCTTGTACGGATTCCTGGCCGGGCTCCTGATAAATTACGGCGGATTCTACTGGCTGATAGAAACTCTGCATAAATATGGAATGATACCTTTAATCCAATCTTTTCTTATTATTTCGATAATGGTTATTTATCTTGGTCTTTATTGGGGTGCGCTTGCGTTTTTTATTTCATTATATAAAAATCTTCCGCAAACCTTTAAAATAATTCTATACACATCTATTTTTATTCTGTTGGAATATTTGAAGTCTCATCTCGTCACCGGTTTTACATGGCTCGGAATTGAGTACTCTCAATACCTCAATCTTTATTTCATTCAAGCTGCCGATATTTTCGGACCGTATTTCATTGCCGGCGTTGTCTTCATAATCGGATATCTGCTCTTCCTCTCTTTTACAACCACGGTCAATAGGAAATATAATATCATTGCTATCATATCAATTCTCGTTATCTTGAATATTTACGGTGTATTACGAGTCAATACCTTAAAACCAATATCCAATTTATCGGTCGGAGCAATTCAACCCAGTCTCCCTGCTGAGATTAAAGATGCCCCAAGTAAACAGGATGAAAATCTTGATCTCTATCTTCAACAATCTCAGGAGATAGTAAATATTAATAAATCCGTAAAGTTAATAGTATGGCCTGAAACTGCGCTCAGACGCGCTCTTCGGTATGATATTGAAAGGTCTTCAAGAATTGAAGAGTTCTCATTAAAAAATAATTTAGCCCTGATTCTGGGTAATGAAGATTACTGGTATGCCGGAAATACAAAAGATTCCTTACTCTTGAAAAACGGCGCAGCATTCTATAACAGCGGAATAGGCCCCGAAATGTATCACAAGATACATCTTGTTCCGTTCGGCGAGTTCATTCCATTACGGAATCTCTGGGGGCCGTTTAAGAAATATTACGAAGACATGTTTGATTTTTCAAGAGGAGAGGAAAGAACTGTTTTCAGAGTTAACGAGTTTTTTAAAATTTCTGTTCTTGTCTGCTATGAGATAATCTTTCCTGAAGATGTTGTTAAGTACGTAAAGAACGGCGCCAATCTGCTTGCCAATGTTACTAATAATGTCTGGTACGGTGTTTCTGCGGGACCCCTTCAGGATGTCGCATTCACGGTATTCAGAGCAGTCGAGACAAGATGCCCTGTCGTTAGATCAGCAAATAACGGAATTTCTCTTATTGTCTCAGGCAAAGGGAAAATCCTTAAGCAAATACCTCTGAATGAAAAAAATGTTATTGAAACTGATGTGGATATCTATAATATAAAAACATTTTATGTCAGGACTCCCCTCCTATTCCCGGGCTTGGTTATTCTTATCTTTATTGCTGCAAATCTTAAAATTATATTTTGGAATAAGAAGAAAAAATGAAAATAACCCCAAATGAAATTTATAATTATCTTCTTCCTTCCGTTTATGAATACAATGGCCGGGAGTACCGGATTAAAGACCAGGAAGAATATCTGCGATTTCATTTAGCGCGGTATCATTTTACTTTACGCCTCCTCTCTCCCTTTATTAATCAGGGCATCCAAATCCTTGACCTCGGTTCATTCCCGTTTCACGTCCCGTTTCTTCTGAAACATTTCTTTGATACAAACATTACTCTTAACGGAATCCCTGATGATTCAAAAAAAGGACGGGATCAAAAACCCGGAGATTCAATTATACTAAATTCAAAAAATAAGAAGACAGAATTCAGTTATTTTAATTTCAATCTTGAACATGACAGGTTCCCTTTTAAAGATGATTCATTTGACCTGATTCTATGTCTTGAAGTGATTGAACATCTTCTTGAAAATCCCGTATTCATGCTCCGGGAGATTCACCGGATTCTTAAACCCGGGGGTGCGCTTATCCTTACAACCGATAATGCCCTGAGATTTTCTCAGATATTTAAGCTCCTTTTCAATAAGAACATCTGGTTCAGGTATTACCCGGGCAATCCGTATTTCAGGCATAACCGTGAATATACCATGAATGAAATAAAGGAACTTGTCTCTTTAAACGGATTTAAACCGGAAAAGATTAAGTCGGTGAATATTAATATGGCTGACACAGCATTTAAAAAGTTCGGGAACCTAATCTTCTCGATCTTTACATATATTCCCCTTCCCTTCTTCTGGAAGAAAAAAAGACATATAATTTCAATTTGGAGAAAGGATACAGAAAAGATAAATTATCCAAAATCAATTTATATTAAGGAACCCAATGAGCCTGACAGATAAATTTAATATTAAAAAACACAACGCGCAGAAGAATCGAATCTTCCTTCTTGGAATTGACGGAGCGGACCTTGATATAATTAAATCATTAATTAATAAGGGTGAACTTCCCGCATTCAGTAAACTCCTGGAAACGGGAACCTCTTCTCCTCTCCTCTCTCCAATCATTGCTAATTCTGCGCCATCCTGGGCTTCTATCTTTACAGGGAAGGATATTGCCGAACATGGCATTTTATATTTCCAGAATCAGTTTGAGGATCGGGTTGAATTCTTTGACCTATTCCTGGACACGATTGACGGGGAGAGAGTCTGGGCCGGGTTCGATAAGGATAACAGAGTATCCTGTATAATTAATGTTCCGATTACTTTCCCCCCGGAAAAAGTTAACGGAGTAATGATATCAGGACGTTTGGCAAATGATAACTCCATCTTTACTTATCCTCCTGAACTTACTAATGACTTGAATACTATCGGGTATCACCCCACATTTGATAGCTCAAAATCCGATGTGGACCTCTTTAATATCCTTGATAAAAGAATTGATGTCGCTCTTGAATTTATCAGGGATTATAATTGGGATATGTTCTTCCAGGGATTTCTTATCATAGATTGGATCATGCATCATTTTTCTGAAGACAGCCTGCTGAAGCAGGTAAAGGAGAAATCAGACCTCGCAGGATTTAAAATAGTTTCCAAAGCATACAAAAGAATGGATTATTTCCTCGGTGAATTGCTTGATAAGTATCTCTCTCCTGATGACCGGTTGTTTATCTTCTCCGATCACGGCTTTAAAAGATACGACTTCATGTTCAATGTAAATATCTGGCTCATTAAAAACGGATATCTCGTTCTTAAGAGGCCGCCGGGAATGGTCATCCGCGACTGGCTCCTATATTTCCCGATTAAAATTAAACGCGCGGTATTCGGACAAAAGAATGTCCTCGGAATAAGACAACCGGTATTCGACTGGAAAAAAAATATCGATTGGAAAAAAACCACCGTCTATTCTCCGGAATTTTTCGTGAACTGTTCATCGTTCAGAATTAATCCATACCTTAAACTGAAGACAGAAGAAAAGAACAAAATCATTGAAGGTTTAATTGAGCAACTTTCATCAGTGACATTGAATGAAAAACCTGTGTTTGAACAATTCCATAAACGCGAAGAAATTTTTAACGGGAGATATTTTTACCGGATGCCCGAATTACTCGGAATGCTCGAGGCAAATGTCCGGAATGATAAAAGGATATATGGTAAGGGCGAGATCTTCACTGTTAAAAATTCCGTGGAACACAGAAGAGAAGGCGTATTTTTTGCTTGGGGAAAAGATATTAAAAAAGCAGAATTAAATTATCTCCCCGACGTCAGGGATATCTTTCCTACCGTGCGGTATTCTGCAGGATTACCTGTACATAGGAATATTTCAGGAAAAGTCATCGAAGAAATATTTTCCGAATCATTTTTAAAATTGAATGAACTCCAAATTTCAGATGATGAATTGAAGCCGGAAATCACTGTCGGAGAAAGATACGATGATACTTTAAAGGAACGTTTAAAAGACCTGGGGTACCTGTAATGTCAAGATTTAAATTAAGAATATATTTAAAAATCTTTATTACTTCTTTTCTGATATCATTATTCATCTCTGCGTCCGCAGCTGATATCCGTGTTCTCCTATCCAATACTTCTTCTTCTGCAAAAATCACTTCAAACAAGGGCATGATAATTTATGACCTATCCGGAAAAAAGGGTGTAAAAGTAATCGCATTCAGGGAAGGAACAGTAAAATATTCCAGAAAGAAAATAGAAGTATATGTTAACGGCAAGACATACCGCGAAGACGGTTTGATATTTAAACCGGAAAAAGGGGGCCAAATTCATTTCAATAATAAATATTACCGGGGAGTTATCATGACAATTCCTTCCGAGACTCCGGATAAATTCTATGTTATCAATGTTATCGGGTTGGAAGAATATCTCCTCGGTGTACTCGCAGAAGAAATCCCCCATACCTGGCACATTGAAGCGCTAAAAGCGCAGGCGGTCGCAGCAAGAACTTATGCTTATGAAAAAATTCTTAATAATTCACCTAAATCAAAATACGATGTCCTTGCTACGGATATGAGCCAGGTTTACGGCGGAATGAATTCAGAACGGGAATCAACTACAAAAGCAGTCAACGAAACAAAAGGCCTCATCATGACTTATAAAGATAAACCCATCGCCGCATTCTTCCATTCAACATGCGGCGGCGCAACAGATGACGCAGCAACTGTCTGGGGTAAAAACTTCCCGTACCTTAGAAGAGTTACATGCAACTACTGTAAACCTTCTCCACATTACGAATGGAGCTATACCATCGATATCGATAAACTGGAAGATATCCTTGACAATAAAGGTTATGATATCGGATATATCAAAAAAATCGCGCTCGTCGGAAAATCTGATGCAGGAAGAATTAAGGATATCCAGATTACCGGCTCAAAAAAAACCGTCAATATCTCAAGTAATAATTTCAGAATCATGGTTGGGGCAAAAAATATGAAAAGCACTAACTTCAAAGCTACACTGAAAAACCGTAAACTCTATCTCAACGGAAACGGATTCGGACACGGAATAGGAATGTGCCAATGGGGCGCAAAAGGAATGGCAGAACACGGCTACAAATACACCGAAATCCTCCACCAATACTATAAAAACATCAAAATCACCCACCTTAAATAAAAAATCAGGGACGGTTCTTTCATTTTTTTCACTTTTCAATATATTGAATATCGGAAAAGCTAATTCTACTATATATTGTATATTTTTTTGGACTAAAGATCGATCCGGAAAACATTTTTATTTTATAACTTCCCTAATTAAGTTCACTAAAACTACAAAACAAATGTTGATAAATAAATAAATTATTTCAAATGCTGCTTTGCAATGAAGTGTTTAGAATTGAAAGAAATAGTTTTTCCATGATAGAATTGAATTTTTACTTTGCTTCTCAATCCTGCAATCATTAATTTCGTTTTGATTAAATAAAATTCTTGATTTATATTTCATTTGCTCTTTAATTATTTTATATTCCTTCGCCTTAGTGCTTGAAATATTTAATTTTTTAACCTGATTAATTAAATCAAATAACAATCTATCTTCCCGTCCTAACATCCAAAATGACACTCCTTTTAAATCATATTTTTCTGCCAGTTCAAATTTAGAGCAGTACGATAAAATATCCTCAAAATATACAATGTAATATTTATTTTCTCTTTTGATATTGAAATAGAAAGCATCATATTCTTCATCCCAGTTGAGTATTTCTTTTTCCTTGTTACAAATCAGGTATTTTGGTAATAAGACATTACCTTCCTCATTCCAGGATAAAATATATGATTTGACAGAAATGCTTGTGAAAAAATACTCGGGAAACTCATCTTCGAGCCAAAAACTCCCCAGGTACTGGCGGTCTTTTTTCTCAATATCCCAAATATAAGCATAGGCCGGAATGCCAAGAATAATTTTCCTAGGATTTCCATTAATCTTTAAAAATCTTTTGATATCATTTTCCACATTATTTATTGGTGCGGGATTATGGGGTTTTGAACTATTTTTATCATAATCATAAAGCATGAGGACGTACTCATTTATCATATAATCGACAGCATTCCATTCATTTTTATTCCATTCACTCATTAATTGAGGTTCAACAACCATATTTACTTTAATTCCGTTCTTATAAAATTCCGAGAGTATTTTTTTAAATTTCGAATAAGCTAACCCGTTTATTGACTTTTGATTTCTTTCAATATTTAATTCAATTATACTTCCTTTTTGAAGTTCTAATTGTTTAATAAGATCCTGAATAATATCATGTAAATTTAAATCAGGGATTAAATTAATTGAATCGGAACTTATTCTCACGCATGGAATTGTCAAAACCCTACTTTCATTAACTTCGTTGGGAATCAGTCCCCATGATTTAACAAACCTTTCGTTCCTAATCTCCCAAACCGAGAATAGCCTGATACAATAAAATTCTGAAAGGTAATCTTCTTCTTTCTTCAAATCATTTAGAGAAGTCATCCAACCCGACATTTGTAAGCCCAATATATCAGCAAAAATACTTAATGGCAACAAAATAATCATTAAAATAACTGGAAATATTCCTTTACTTTTCAAATTTGCCATGTTTTTTTAACCTTATCAAAGTAAAATACGAATCTGTTTATTCTTCGTCCCCTGCCGAAATGCGCCTTTAAATCATAATAATCAGGAAATGTTCTGCTCTTAAAATATTTTATCTTTTCCTCAATCCCCGGGTAAACATACATATAAAACAAGGGATTTCTCGGATAAGTTCTATATATAATATCATTAATTGCATCATCGAAAATTCTCTTTTCAAAATTATTAATATTTATGGTACCTTCAAGTTCATGATTGAATATTTTCAAAACAAAATATTTTACAAACTTCCACAAGTTATTCAATTCAAATTTAATTATCAGTTCATTAAATTTACACTTGTTATTTTGTAATGATTTATAGATTTTACAAATATCAAAAAAATACAAGAGATGATAATACCTGTGTTTTAAGGCGTTTAAAAGGGAATATACTAATGCATATTCATTCCCTGGAACATTAACTTTAATGTTTTCAAATGCAGCAATATTATTTTCACGTAAAATCATACTGCTTATTTCCTCTCCAAAATTGAATCCTGACAGGATATTCCAATGAACATCTAAATGAATCGTTTCGGTTTTTTTATCGCAAAAATTAACTTCACACTTATATTGTTCTAAAGAATTAATACCAAAGGATGCCCTTTTTCGAGTTAATGTTTCAACATTATACCTGACAAATCCATTTTCACAAAGCATTTCAATTACAGCTTTAATCTCTTTCCCGCGAATAAGTATATCAATATCTCCGAATGGCCGGGGCCAATTATTACTGTAATATAATTTTTCCCAAATAATCCCCTTGTACATAACATGCGGAATATCCTTTATAATCTTTGCGACTGTTTCAATTCCTTTTAAAAATAACGAGCTCCTAAACTCATATATTTTAAACCTGTCTTTCAAAGGGGTCAATATTTCTTCAGGAATTTTATCACGGCTGTTTGTTTCTGAAACAAAACGGTAGAAGAGTAAAGATAGGAGATGATTATCAAGTATAGATATTAATTTTTCACGGTTTTTTATCTCAGGAAGAGCTATTACTCCTTTTTCATTTCCTTTGCAGAAATAATCAAACAGTATTTTCAGAATATTCAGATATTCATCTTCATTTTTTTTCATAATACGCAATTATATCTTTAATAATTTCCTGAATATTCTTTTTATATTCAAACCCGATTAATTTATTTATTTTCCCTATGTCGGGGAGTCTCCTTCTCATATCTTCAAAATGCTTCTCATACGCTTCATCGTAAGAAATATATGTAATCTGTGATTTTGAATTTGTTAATTTTATTATCAATTCTGCCAGTTTTTTAATTGATATTTCCTCTGTCGATCCGATATTAAATATTTCACCTTCTGCAGCAGGGGTTGTCATTAATGTACTCAACGCATTTACGACATCATTCACATGACAAAAACATCTTGTCTGTTCTCCGTCTCCAAATATTGTTATTGATTTATCGTGAAGAGCTTGATTGATAAACCTGGGAATAACCATTCCATACTGCCCTGTCTGCTTCGGGCCGACAGTGTTAAATAAACGTACTATTACCACAGGCAATTTCTTCTCCGAATGATATGCAAGGGCAAGAAATTCATCAAGAGCTTTCGTATTTGAATAGCTCCACCTTCTTTTTGTAGTTGAACCGAGCACCCTGTCCATCTCCTCGGAAAGAGGTACATTTTCATTTTTCCCGTAAATCTCCGAAGTGGATGTAATTAAAACCTTCTTATTATATTTATGCGCAGCTTCCAGGACATTCTCCGTGCCGCGGACATTTATCTGAATCGATTTCAGGGGATTATCAATAATATATGACACTCCAACCGCTGCAGCTAAATGATAAATCTGATCAACATCCCTTACGATATGATCCAGGAATCCTTCGTTGATAATGGTTTCCAAATGAAACTTAAACTTAGGATTCTGTTGAATTGTTGAAATATTATCAAGGCTTCCTGTAGAGAGGTCATCAATTACTTCAACTTCATTCCCTTGTTTTAAAAGGAGCTCGCATAAATGTGACCCTATAAATCCTGCGCCACCTGTAACTAAAATTCTCATTTTCATTCTCCCGTCTTTTAATTTTTTTTTCTTGACATTTTGCTGTCGATTATGATATAATTCTTCAGGAGGTAAATATGCTGACACCTGAAGAAGAACAAGAACTTAGATCAAAGATTAAAAAGGAACTTGAATTAAAAAATATTCAGGTTCATGAAGACCAATTAAAGCGAAAAGAACAGTATAATATTACGATTGAACGCGAAAAAATGATTCAAGATATTATCTTAGAAGAAGAGGAGAAGTTCTATAAATCCAAGGGTTACCTGAAATATACCTCTCACACCGGCCATATCTACTGGCTTACACCTGAAGAATTCGAGGCTAGAAGCCATAGAAAAAAAACAAAGCGAAAAAGAAAACCGCAGAAAAGCGAGGAGAAATCAACAAAACTTGTTGTTGACTGGAAATACCTTCTCGCAATGATAATTATATTAAGCGGCGGATTAACAATCATCTTCTTCCTGATAAAATTCATCGCTAAAATTGTATAAAGAGCTAAATATTTTTAAATAGATTTAAATATCTTTCCTTAAATTTTTCCGGGGAAAATTCTTCATTAAATCTCTTTAATGCATTTTTACCATATTCTTCCTTCAATCTATCGTTCCCAACAATTTCATTAATTGCATCAGCCAGGGCATTCGGATTTCTCGGGGGGACGACAAGGCCTGTTACACGGTGTTGATTAACATATGAAGTTCCTGTTCCCAGTTCAGTTGTTACCATGGGTTTTGAGAATACCATCGCTTCAAGAAGAACAATGCCAAATGCTTCCGTTTTATATGAAGAAGGAAGAACCAGTAATTCTGCGCCTTTCAAGTATTCATACTTCCTGTTCTCGGAAACCTGGCCTGCAAAGTGAATCCTTTCCCGGGCATCACCGGCTTGAGCCTGATCTTTCAATTTTCCGGATAACTTCCCTCCCCCGATTATTAATACGTGATATTCAGGATTAACCGAATTCATCGCTTCTATCAAGTATTCCAGACCTTTATAGTAAATTAATCTCCCAATAAACACGATATACTTAAACCCCGGTTTTGCGGGAAGTATTTCTTTTTGAATTAATGTTTCCGTTTCAATTGTGTAAGGTATAACTATAACCTTATCTTTGAATCTTCTCAATATCTTTGAAGTTTGAATATATTTATCACTTGATGCGATTATTTTTATAGGATAGTGTTTCAAGAAATAAAGTAAAAATGGTTTATATAATTGAAATGTATTTTTCTGCCGTACAATATCCATGTGATACGCAGCGATTAACTTCCCTTTTGGCCGGATTAAAAGATATGCCATTACACTGAACGGATTAGCAAGATTGATTAAAATTATTTTCGGCCACATCCTGCTCAAATAGTAAAAATAAGCCGGGGAGATTGGTGTTGACAATGCTTCTATTAAGCTTCCAGCGCGGATTACATGAACTGTATCAACTATTTCAATTTTTGTATTTACCTTTTTATTCGAAACGAG
>JAQVHJ010000411.1 GCA_028696285.1 bacterium | reverse complement strand
TGATGTCCGTGAAAGAATCTCAAAAAAGAAAACGAAGTAGAAAGACACTATTCGTTCCATAAAAATTATATCAATTTTGTATTGGATTCTTGAAGGTGTTCTCGTGGCATTCTTATTTTATGCGGATAAATATTATTATTCAATGAATGTAAAAGTCGTCTTAATCATGATCAATCTGAGGATTTTTCTCTTCCTCGGTGTTTTGATTTGTCTGTTTACGTATCTCGTGCATCTTTTCGGGAAATACTTCTATAAATTTTTAGAGAGGAATAAATACTTCATCCTGTTCATATTCTCCCAGGTAATGATGTATGCGCATTACTTAATGACATTGAAATTCAGTTACTTCGAAGATTCCGTTCAGAAATTTATCATTGAAGTGAGGATGTATTCAAAGTTCCTGTATTTTAATGAGGTTTTACTCTTCTTCATAATCGGATTAACTCTGACTTTTGTAATAATAAAATTATTAAAATTAATTATTGCCTATAAAAAGCCGGCAATCTGGAAGGAAGTACTTGTTGCAGTATCAGGAAACCTTCTGATTTTCTTTTGCATTATGACATTACTTGGCTACTTGAAATATATTCTCCAGTTTGAAAATATTATTTAAAAAATTAGGAGAGAATCCTTCCAGCCAGGGTTCTCCCCAATTTTATTTAACTTTTAAAGGTATTTTCGAGTATAATAATTATTGTAAATAAAACAAGGTGGGAGAAATGAAGATTAAACTGCATTTAGCGTCGTTGTTGACTCTTGGTTTTCTTTGCAGCATGGTTTTTGCTGTGGTTCTTGCGGCATCCTTTGCGGTTGGCAGGATTTCATGGATATTCATGATAAGTGTAACTATCATCTGGAATTTTCTTGTTTGGCTGTTGGGTCCGTATGTAAATGATTTAATCTACCGGCTCTTTTACAAAATTACTTTTTTTGATTATGAAGAGATTAAAGATAAACCCTATGCAAAATTCATCAAGGAAGTCTGCGACAAACACCGGATCAAGGTTCCGAAGATAGGCATAATCAATGACCGGAATCCGACAGCATTTACGTATGGTTCCGCTTCTTTTAATGCAAGGATAGTTCTTACAGAAGGGATCTTTGAATTCCTGAATGAGAAGGAAGTGAATGCGGTTGTTGCCCATGAACTTGGGCATATTGTTAACATGGACTTTATAATAATGACAATTGCATCAACTCTGGTTACAATTTTGTATGAGTTGTACGTGATATTTACTAGAATCAAGACAAAGTATTCTACTTCGAGATCAAAAGGTGTGGGAGGTTATCTTGCTTTGGTAGGTCTTGTGTCATTGGTATTCTACTGGATCGGAACATATCTCCTTTTATTCCTTAGCAGGCTGAGGGAATATTACGCGGATGAATTTTCTGCGAATGAAGTCGGGGATCCGAACATCCTTTCATCTGCTCTGTTGAAGATCGCTTGGGGTATTGCAAGTGTTCCGGATACTGAGAAGACTGCGCATTTACTAAATGCCACGCGGGCTCAGGGAATATTTGATTTCAAGTCTTCGAAAGATATCGGACTGGTTTACCAGAACTCATTGAACGAGAGGACTCTTTTAGAACGGGCGCTGCTTTTTGATATTGTTAATCCCTGGGCGTGGATATATCAATTGAAATCAACACATCCTCTAATTGGAAGGAGAATAAAGAGGTTGTGTTCATTGACTTCTGCACCTATGTTTAATTTTGAAAATATAATTAATACAGAAGTTGACCGTGGCAGGTTGTGGGGTAATTTCATAAAGGATTTTGTTGTAAACTACTCAAAGGTATTTGTGGTTGCTTTAACTATTTTAGTCCTTGTAATCGAGTTGATACTCCAGGTACCGCTGTATATCCCGACAGCAATTGGAGGGCTGCTGTTATTGATTATCGTCGGAATTATGAAGGTAGGATATAAATTCCCTAAGAAGAATTTTGAAGAGACGACTGTATTGAATTGTCTTTCGGATATTTACGCTTCGCCTGTGAGAGGCAGACCGATTAAATTAACAGGAAAGGCAATTGGTCGCGGAACTGCAGGTTTTATATTCGGAGAAGATATGCTTTTCCAGGATAATACTGGATTTATTTATTTGAATTATGAAAGCGCAATCCCGATTTTCGGTAACTTTTATTTCGGGTGGAAGAAACTGGAGCCATTAATTGGCCAGCCTGCGACTTCAACAGGGTGGTTCCTGCGCGGAGCAACACACCATCTTGAATTGTTCCGGTTTGAAACGACAGGAAAAGTGATTAAGAGCTATGTAAGATTCTGGGCTGTTTTCGGAGTAATAGCTTTTGCGCTGTTATGTATTATTGGAATTGTCGCGCTAGGATTCTTATTGTAAAAATTTAAAAGAACAAATAAAAGGATTTTAAAATGAAAAAAACAACTATTCTACTTTTAGTATTTTTATTTTCTTTTATAATTGTATTTGGTGATGATTTATCAAATGAAATTGCGGGAATTGAAGAAGTCGAATGTTATTTCTCAATTTCTGGATATAAAAGTGCATATAATGTGGATGTCGAGGATATTGCAAATGATCTAGGAATTCCGTACAGAATTACTTATCATGGAAGTGAATATGGTAACTGTGTAACCGTTGAAGGCAGTTATAATTGTCAAAGAATGCGTGATGAAATTGCAAGCAGATCATCATCAGGGCAGTCATATGATAATAACTACAGTTCGGATGACGGGTACAGGGAATCGCCACAGCCTACTATTCTCGGGTATATCCTTTTACTTGTTTTATTATGGTGGCTTGCTGACGCATTGAAAAGTGAATAACTTTCCATTTTATATTAATTAACATTATTAATAATGTTGCGGATGTTCAAATCAAT
>JAQVHJ010000028.1 GCA_028696285.1 bacterium | reverse complement strand
CCTGACAATTATTCAGTTAAGGATATAAAGCAGGAAACGATCCTGTTCAACGGCGTTCTCAAACCAACCGATATTAAGATAGTCGGAGCGGAAGGCAAGGAAAGAATGGAGATCAAGTTTTCAAAGAGAGAAGGCATCAGTTATATCGGATATATCGAATCAGGAGATAAAAAGGTTATCAATATATCTGGACAATTTTCAGATGATAACTGGTTTTATGGGGAGAAGGAGATAGAAATAACCGGTAAGGAAGAAGACAACAGGTATCAGAAGAATAAAAAATAAAGGTGCCGGACTCAACTATTTAACAGCGCTTTGCATTGAAAAAGGAAGATTGATGATGCACCCATGCACAACAAGTATGCATGGCAACGCACGTATGATACACCACGTAGGGTGTATCACTTTAGGGTGCACCATTTCGAATTGAAAATTGGTAATATAGCGTTTATGCAAATGTTGCATATGTTTAGCATGGGTGAAATTGAGATTATCCGGAAGAATTGTATTAAAAACATTCTATACGATATGTAGTGGCGTCCGGGGAGATAAACCACGTAGGGTTTACCCTAAAACGTCCGCCCGAATTGAGAGATTGCTTCGTCTTTAACGGTGAATGATCAACGGTGAACGGTTAGATTGCTTCGTCATTAGCTTTGCTCACTCCTCGCAATGACAAATTGTGTTATTTGATTTGCAGACGTAAGTGTGTCATTGCGGGCGTAGCGTGGCAATCTGAGATTGCTTCAGTCGATTGCATTCGCAATCTCCAGGACGCTTCGTTTCGCTAGCTAGATCTTACGATAGCGCAATGACAGTGTACCTATGTACTACATTGAGTGCATAGCCTTGCACGTGGGGTACACTGCTTCGCTAATAATGTTATTTGATTTTAAGACGATAAATTACTTTTCAGTTTTCGAATAGTATTTCAATTCCCATTTATTTCCGCAAACTTCGATATAAGAGAAGTGATTGATCCAATCTCCGGAATTGATATATTCTCCATTTTTAAATGAGGTTATCTCCGGATTGTGCGTATGGCCGAGGATTACCTTATTAAAATGTTCATTTTCTATTTTGTTTTTAGAGAATTTTTTCAATTCTTCAATCTCGGAAGAAGAATATTGTTCTGTATATTTTCTTGATGTTTTTGAAAAGTTATGCGCAATAGCCCAGGCCAGGTCGGGATGAAGGGAAGAGAATAATTTCACGGTCAAATCAGAGCGAAAGATTCGTTTAACAAAGAGATATCCTCTATCTTTCGGATTAAGTCCGTCCCCATGAGCGATAAAAACCTTATCTTTCCCGTAATTCAGGATGACAGGATTAAAGTGAAGGTTAAAATGAAAGAATTTCTTGAACAGGTCTTTCATCCAGAAATCATGATTTCCCACAAGGTAATTTACATTGATATTATTATCAGTAAAAGCCATGAGTTCCGAGAGGATTCGGATATATCTTTTATAGATAGATTTATTATATTCAAACCAGAAGTCGAAAAGATCGCCCAGGATAAAGACATATTCAGTTTCCTTTGAAATTTTCTGTATGAACGATATTAACTTTTCTTCTCTGGACTTTTCTAAATGATACGGCTGATTTCCTAAATGGGCATCGCTGAAGAAAAAGATCTTTTTATCTTCAGGTATCCATATTTCGGCAAGATTTTTTGGTTTATCCAATGGAATTATCCGTTTAGTAATTTGTTCGTTTTCTTAATAACTTCCGGTAACCCGAGCAAGATGGCTGATCCGATCAGGTAATGGCCTATTGAGACCTCTTCAATCTCGGGAATTTCTGCAATTGCAGGGATATTATCGTAATTCAGGCCATGTCCTGCATTTACTCCTAAGCCATGCTGTTTTGCGAATTTAGCAGCTGTTTTTATTTTATCCAATTCCTTTTTAATCTTTTTCGGGGTTTTAGCATTAGCATAACTTCCTGTATGTAATTCCACATAATCTGCCCCTGCTTTAAACGCGGCTTCAATTTGAGCGGGATCCGGATTAACAAAGAGACTGACGAGAATATTTGAAGAGTGGAGTGATTTAATATATTTCTTCAGGTAATTCAGGTTTTTAACTACATCCAACCCTCCTTCAGTGGTAAGTTCTGCTCTTTTTTCCGGGACGAGCGTGCACATTTCCGGTTTGATTTTTACTGCAATTTTTAATAGTTCAGATGTTGCAGCCATTTCAAGATTAAGTTTATTCTGAACAATTTGCCGTAATAACAGAAGGTCCCGATCTTTAATATGTCTCCTGTCTTCTCTTAAATGGACAGTAATTCCGTTTGCACCTGCAGCAAGGACAATAGCAGCGGCAGAAATGGGGTCGGGGAATCCTTCCCCCCGGGCATTACGAAGAGTCGCAACATGATCAATATTAATAGATAATCTAATCATAAAAACCTCCTGTTAAGTATAATAATATCTTAAAATTTGAAAAATGTCAAGGAAAAACATTAACGGTAAATGGTGAACGGGAAACGTGAACCGTGATTCGTGATTCGTGATTCGAAAAACGTAAGAATTGTATTACAAACATTTGATACATATGGGGAATGTGATTCGTGATTCGTGATTCGAAAAACATAAGAATTGTATTACAAGCGTTTGATACACTCTGTAGGGGCGCCCGGCCGGACGCCCGTATCATTTGAACATAATACATCGTCAGGTTAAAACATGTGATTCGTGGTAACGTCATTGCGGAGCCTGTCCAGAGCGTAGCGTGGCGATCTGAATTCGTGAACTGTGATTCGTGATTCGTGATTCGAAAAACGTAAGAATTGTATTACAAACATTAGCGTGACAATCTGAGATTGCTTCAGTCGATTGCTGGTGCAATCTCCATCGCAATGACAAACGGTGAACGGTAAACGGTGAACGGTAAACGGTGAACGGTAAACGGTGAACGGTAAACGGTAAACGGTGAACGGTAAACGGTAAACGGTGAATGGTGAACGGTGAACGGTAAACGGTAAATAGTAAACGGTAAACAGTGAATGGTGAATGGTGGAGTGAAAGTGAATAATTTAAATTTAGATTGATTATGACTTGACTTTATATTTAATAATTGTTATAATAAAAAAATTAAAAGAAGAAAGGATTATCTATGAAAAAGATTCTACAGGATTTATCACAAACCTTTGGTCCTTCCGGGAAAGAGGAAGAAGTATTGAATAAGGTCAGGGGATATTTTAAGCGCGCTGGTTTAGAAGTTAAAACGGATAAATTAGGAGATATTTGGGGGATAAGACGAGGGAAAAGCAATAAAATCCTCATGATAGAAGCGCACATGGATGAGATTGCTTTAATGGTATCCGGTTTTGAAGGAAGGGGTTTTCTCAGATTTACCAATATCGGCGGTTTTGACCATAAGATTTTTCCGGGGTTGGAGGTAATGGTTCACGGGAAGAAGAAGCTACACGGCATAATAACGTCAATCCCGCCTCATTTACAGACCGGTGATTCAAAGGTTGCCTGGAAGAAGGATGAGTTGCTTGTAGATACCGGTCTCGCGGATGAAATTATTCGAGCCCAGGTTTGTATAGGAGATTATATTTCATTACCGAAGAATTTCATTGAATTAAAGAATTCCCGAGTTGCGGGCACCAGTTTTGATAACAGGATAGGAGTAACATTATTATGTGATATTGCCCAGAGATTGAAAAAGCAGCCTGAGTTCACGGTTGTTTTTGCGTCCACATTTGGTGAAGAGGTTGGCCTGCGGGGTGGAATTGTATCGAGTTATAATATTTCTCCTGATTTAGGGATTTGTTTTGACGGTTCATTTGGAGATTTTCCCGGTCAAAAGGATACTTCTACAAAGCTTGGCGGGGGACCCATTATATCGATTGGCCCGGCATATCATCCGATACTTGTTGAGGTTTTGAAAGCTACTGCAAAGAAGAGCAAGATAAAGATCCAGGAAGAGATTGAGCCCCGTCCCGGGGGTACGCATGCGGGTATGATTCAGCTTTCGAAGACCGGGGTTGGAGTTGCCGGTATTTCTGTCCCTCTTAGAAGTATGCATACTTGTGTATAAGTAGCCGATTTAAATGATTTAAAATGTACATCTGAATTAGTTACCAAATTTATTTATTCCCTCAAACCCGATATTGTGGAGAGATTAAAATGCTATTAAAAGAACTAAGTAATTTACCGGGTCCGTCCGGTTACGAGAAGGTAATAAGAGATTATTTAAAGAAAACCCTTAAGCCGATAGCAGATGAAATTTACTCGGATATCCTGGGTAATTTAATATGTTTAAAACGTTCTTCAAAATCTACAAAGCATAAGATTCTCATATCATCTCACATGGACGAGGTAGGTTTTCTAATCTCTGACATTTCAAAGGATGGTTTGGTTCGGGTCCGGCCTTTGGGGGGGATTGACCCGCGGGTTGTATTATCCAAGCGGATATATTTTCCTGAACATAAGATCTTTGGAGTTATAGGTAATATTCCAATCCATCTACAAAAGGACTCTGATCTTGAAAGGGTGCCTGATTGGGAGAGTATACATGTTGATATAGGCGCAGAGAATGAAAAGGATGCGAAGAAATATTTAAAGGTAGGAGATTACGGAGTGTTTGACACACAGTTCAAGGAGATAGACGGGACTGTAATGGGGAAGGCGTTTGATGACAGAATCGGTTGTTACATAATTACCGAGTTATTAAAGAACAGGTATGATTTTGATTTATATGCAGTTTTTTCGACACAGGAAGAATCCGGTTTACGCGGAATCCGTACGGCTGTAGATTCAGTAAAGCCCGAGTTAGGATTTAACCTTGAATGCACGACCGCCGGTGATCTTCCTCGCGAGAAGGACATTTCACCTTCCACGGAACTGGGAAAGGGACCTGCAATAACCATAATGGACCGCACATCCATTTCATCTCCTAAATTACTCAGGTACCTGACAGAAACAGCCGGGAAGAATAAAATTCCGTATCAATTTAAACGTTCCCAGACCGGCGGGACAGATGCGGGTTATATAAACACGTATGGTTCCGGGGTTTGTTGTGTTACCGTTTCAGTTCCCGCAAGATACATTCATTCTCCAGTAAGTATTGCAAAAAAGAGTGACATAGCATACACTATCAAACTGATAGATTCAGCTTTAAAGAATCTTACAAAAAATAAAATTTTACCCGGAGGAAATAATAATGAAAAGAACAATTGAACTGATCAAGAAATTCAATACACTTGTCGGTCCGTCAGGATATGAAGATGAAGTCAGGGAAGAGATAAAGAAGTTTGTTTTAAAGCTTGGGATTAAAAGTATTACGGAATCTCCTTTAGGTTCCCTTATAATCAAGGTAGGCACCGGCAAGAAAAAGGTAATGTTAGCCGGGCACATGGATGAGATAGGGGTACTCTGCACATATATTGATAAGGACGGCTTCATTCGGTTTTCGCCTGTTGGCGGTGTTTCAAAATATGGTCTTATAGGAACGCGTGTAAAATTTATAAATGGAGTGAAGGGAATTATCGGAGCTGAATCACTTAAGAAGCCGGATGATTTTGTTTTAGAAAAGTTATACATAGATATCGGCGCGCGGAGTACGAAAGAAGCAGAGAAGCTTGTTCCAATCGGGACATTCGGTGTATTTGACAGAGAAGTAGATGTTTTAGGCACGCGTGTTGCGGCGAAAGCGCATGATGACCGGATAGGCTGTATTGTAATGATGGAGGTTCTTGAAAAAGTTTATAAAAAGAAACTTCCATATACAGTATATTTTGTATTCACAACCCAGGAAGAGGTAGGTTTACGCGGCGCGAAGGTTGCTGCTTACGACCTTGAACCTGATTTCGGTATAGCGCTTGATGTAACAGCGACCGGGGATACCCTTGATGGCTATAAGATGGCAGTGAAACTCGGGGCTGGTGTTGCAATAAAGGTAAAAGATTCGTCCTTGATAACACATCCGAAATTAAAGGACCTGTTAGTGAAGACAGCCGAAAAGAACAAAATAAAATTTCAACTGGAGATATTGGACCGGGGCGGCACTGATGCCGGAGCGATTCACCTGACAAAATCGGGGATACCGAGTACGGTACTATCGATTCCGACAAGATATGTACATTCACAATCTGAAATGATTGATCTTGATGATGTGAAAGCGACGGAAGACCTGCTTGAAAAGTTGATTACAACTTCTGATTTAGGAAATCTGAAATTTTAAATTATGAGTTTAATCAGAACTGCGACATTGAAGGATGTTGAAATTATCATTCAGCTCTGGAAGGAGATGATGAAATATCATTCAGAGATGTCTCCCTTATTTTATCTTGCGGAAGATTCCGAGAAGTATTACAGGATGTATCTGGTTAACTCATTGAATAATCCTGAAGTTCTTTATACTGTTTCTGAGAATGACGGTTTTCCTTCGGGATATGCGCGTGGTTCAATTGTAAACCGTGCCCCGATTTTTGAGAAAAGAAGAATCGGCATGATAAATGAAATTTTTGTTTTACCACAATTTCGTAATTCCGGGCTTGGCCGTGAGCTGACAAAAAGCCTTACCAAATGGTTTAATACAAAAGGTATTGAATATATCGAGCTTGAGGTTGCGTGGGAGAACAAGGCGGGGATAGGATTTTGGAAAAGACTTGGATTTACTAATTTTAAAATAAAAATGAGCAGGGAAAATGACAAATAATCAATTAACACAGGTATTTCGGGCGAGGGATTATATAAGTAAACGGATAAAAACCAATCCGGAGATTGGTATTATTTTAGGTTCCGGGCTGGGAGCGTTTGCAGATGAACTTAAGAATCCGGTTAAGATACCCTATGCGACAATTCCGGGTTTTCGGAAGTCTGAAGTAAAGGGTCATTCAAACGAGCTATACATCGGAAATGTTTCCGGGAAGACTGTAGCGATAATGAAGGGGAGATATCATTACTATGAAGGATACTCTCTTTTTGATGTAACGTTCCCCACCAGGGTACTGCATTCGCTTGGTGTGAATAAGGTAATTGTGACTAATGCCGCCGGGAGTTTAAAACTTAAAATATCACCGGGTAATATTTTACTTATCAAGGATCACATAAATCTTTCCGCGCGAAATCCTTTAATAGGTTTATCCCCGGACTTTGGGGAGAAATTCATTGATTTAACCGATGCATATTCCAACAAGCTTCGAAAGATAGCAGAGCGGACAGCAAAGGAAGAGAAGATCCCATTGAAGAGCGGGGTATATGTCTTTTTAACCGGACCGTCTTATGAAACAGTTTCCGAGATAAAAATGCTTGCTAAATTAGGAGGGGATGTTGTGGGAATGTCCACGGTTCCTGAAGTAATTACAGCAAATCAATTAGGGATGGAAGTCCTTGGCATTTCGAGTGTAACCAATTACGGAACCGGATTGACAAAGAGTAAGGTTAATCATAAAGAAGTTATTGATGTCAATAAAAGAACAGCGATTGATTTCATAAGGCTATTGAAAGCTGTGATAAAAAATATATGATTTATGAAACGAAAAAGCGTATGGAATGTTTTAAATCCATCACGGGACTTAATACGGGAATTTTGTGAGAAATTCCGGATATCAGACTCATTGTCGAGAATTTTAATTAACCGTGGATTCACAGATATAAACGGCGTCGCTTCTTTTTTAAAGCCGACAGTATCTCAGCTTCACAATCCATTTTGTTTTCAGGACATGGTAAAAGCAGTTGAACGTTTAAGAAGAGCAATTACAAAGAAGGAGAAGCTGTTAATTTACGGTGACCGTGATGTTGACGGTATAACGAGCACAACCATTCTTTTAAATATATTAAAATATTTTAATTTGGAAATATTCTATAAAATTCCCGGAGCAAAGGAAGGATACGGGTTGAATAAAGATTCATTAAAGAACTTTTCAGAGAAGGGTGTCACATTGATTATTACAGTTGATTGCGGAATCTCAAATATTGAAGAAGTAGAGTATGCCAATACACTTGGTATGGATGTAATAATAACAGATCATCATGAACCTTCTGAGCAGTATCCCTCTGCACTTGCAATCCTTAATCCAAAGATAAAGGAGTGCAATTATCCCTTCAAGAATCTTGCAGGAGTTGGTGTAACGATTAAGCTGATGCAAGGTTTATTCTATTCATATCACCCTGATTATGAGAAGGATTTCTGTATAGTTGACATTGAAACGACCGGATTTACCCCTAAGACGGATGAGATAATAGAGATAGGTGCATATAAAGTAAGGAACAATGCAGTAATCGATAAGTTTCATCGTTTAATAAAACCAGAAAGGAAATTAAGCAGTGAAATAAAAAAGATAACCGGAATAACGGATGAACTCTTGAAGAAGGAAGGCAAAACCCCGGAGAAGGTCATCCATGAATTTCTGCAATTCATGGGGGAGAGCATATTTGTTGCCCACAATGCTAAATTTGACTGGACATTTCTCAGCCGTGATATAAAGAGATATACCGGGGAAAATTTTGAACCGGAGATACTGGATACAATCCCGATGATCCGTTCGCAATTGCCCGGGCTCAGTTCTTTAAAGCTTCAGTCAGTAGCAGAATACTTAAAGATAAATGTAGAGCGTTACCATCGTGCCTTGGATGATGTTGAAACGTTATATCAGATTTTTGTAGAACTAAGAAGGCTGCGTCATCCTGCCAAGGTTGACGTGTTCAGATATCTTGATCTTGTTTCTTTAGGTACTATTGCTGACATGGTCCCATTAACCTCGGAGAACCGTATACTTGCTGCGCTTGGATTGACCAAAGTTCCTTTTACGAAGAATCTTGGTCTACAGGAACTCTATTCAGTGTTGAATCTTGATAAGAAACCCGAAATCGCCGAGAATGAAATTGGCTGGCAGATAGCGCCTATTTTAAATGCTGCGGGAAGAATGGAGACAGGAGATATTTCACTTCAGCTGCTGATGACGAATGATACTAAGGAAGTAAAAAGGATTGCCGGGTATCTTTTAGATTTGAATCAAAAGCGCAAGGAGCTGACAGAGGAGAATTTAAATCTGATTCAAAAAGAGATTAAAAGAAAAAAGAATATACAGAAGGACGATGTCATAATAGTGAAGACTTCGCGTATAGAGCACGGGGTGACCGGTATTTTAGCAACAAAGATAAAGAATGAATATTTCCGTCCGACAATAATCATGATTGAGAATGAAGAGTATGTCACCGGTGCTGCAAGAAGTATTTTAGGTCTGAATATTATTGAGATTTTACGTGAAGTTGAACCGCTTCTGATTCAATTCGGGGGCCATGCTTATGCTGCGGGTTTTACCCTGAAAAATGAAAATGTTACCAAGTTTTCAAAGAAGGTAAAAGAGATAATTTCCCGTAAGGTAACGAAAGAGATGTTACAGCCTGTATTGAATATTGACATGGAGCTGGAGTTTGAAAAGATCACGAAGAAGTTTCTGAATGAACTTGATTACCTTCGACCGTTCGGAATTGAGAATGAGAAACCGGTCTTTCTAACCAGGGATGTTGAGATAGTGAACTTTACAAGATACGGAAGGAATAATGAACATTTAAGATTACGATTGAGGAAGAAAAATTATTATTTCAATGCAATTGCCTGGAATATGGGAGAGCTTGAAGAAGATCTTTCCGACTATCAGAATCTTCCTCTTGACATTGTATATACAATTCAAAAAAGTGATTATCCAGAGAGTGATGAAATAATTTTAAGTTTGGAAGATTTAAAATATGGCGTATGATTTAGAGATAATAACAGCAGATTCATGGAAGGAGTTAATTCCTTTGACAGATCAAGTTCCTGAATTAGGAAAGGTTGAATTGATTACGATTCACCACACAAATTCAAATCCCCTCCATCCTCTTCCGGAAAAAGTGCGTTTGAATAACCTGCTTCAATTTCATATAAGTGACAGGGGTTGGAATGACATCGGATATCATTTCCTGATATCAAATAAGGGTCAGGTTTTTGAAGGTAGGAATTTATCATACCAGGGCTCGCATGTGGAAGGATTCAATAAAGGCAACATCGGCATTGTTGTAATCGGGGATTATAATATTGAAAGAGTTAGACCGCGTGTCAGTATTGTTTTAAGGAATTTAATTGAAGAATTATTGAAGCAATTTAATCTGAAGAAAGATTCAGTTAAAGGTCATCGTGATTTTAAAGAGAAGCTTCCCGGGTCCTGCCCCGGTGATTTTTTATATCAGTGGATAATGGAGTTCAGGAATGAAAAGGAATGATTTTTTCAATTTTATAAAAAAAGAAACGGAGAAATGCGTCAATTGCGGAAAATGTAAAAGTGTATGTGACATGTACAAGAATCTGAGAGAAGAAGAATATTCACCCCGCGGCCTTGTTCAATTAGCGCGAAGATTGAATGAGATTAAAAATACTCAACAGAGTAAAATCCTTGAATACTTTTACACATGTTTCTTATGCGGTAAATGTTCCATACGCTGCCCGGCAGAGGTGCAGATTCTGAATGTGATTATTTCTGCCCGTGCCTTACTTTCAGAACATTCAAAGGTTTTAACGAATTTAAATCAGTTTAAGAATAAAAATTTAAAAATTAAGATTAAAAAAATATTATCGGGTGAATCATTTTCTTCTTTGGAAAAATTAAAAAAGTTGAAAAACTACAATCCACGGAGCTCAAGTTTATTCTTCCCCGGATGTTTTCTTTCTGATGATTATTTGAAATTTCTTGAAAGGTCCGAATTCAATTTTACACTTGATGAAAATATCGGCTGCTGCGGGTATTTAGCATTAGCATCGGGTTTTATTGATATCTTTGAAAACGAAAAGAAGAGATTAGAAAAAGTCATTAGAGCGCGGAGGATAGAAAGGATAATAACTGCGTGTCCACATTGTTTCTATGTGTTGAATGTTTGGCATGATTACAGGGATAGAGAGATTATTTTATTGGATAACACAGATGCCGAGAAATGTCCGGAATGCGTCCTTGGTTTTAATCAGACAGATTTTACATGCACAGGGTTTGGGGGGCTGCTTCCTCTTCTTAATCCGGAGATATTTTCAAGATTAAAAGAACAGAATAAATTTTTTCCTAAATGCAGCTTATCAAAGAAGGTAGGAGAATGAAAAGAAAAATTTCAGTGTTTTTACTTGTAATAATAATTGTTTCCGCAACAGGATGTACCTGGCTGTTTAAGCAAAAGAAGAATAACGATACTCCGAACTTAGATAAAATAGAGTCCTTTGAAAAGTGGCAGAATGAAAGGGCTGTTAAAAAGGAAGAGAGTCAGTTTTCCAAGTTAAAGGTTAAAGGTAATATAAATCTTCTTCGAGAAAATGGAAAACCTGTTAAGATGCAGTTTGGTTTATTATTAAATGAAAACGGTGATGAAGCCCTTGCAGTTTATAAAGGTATGAATCTCTTGTTGAAGTACCAGGTGGAGAATCAGGTTTCCACGATAGAACCGGAAGACAATGAAGTCTTGCCTGAAACGAAGACTTTACTTCCGCTTATCATCAATCAGATACGAGAGGTTTTTCTTCCGGAGACGGGGGGTTTGAAAAAAATACAGAACGAATTGAGACAGGATAATTCTTACAGGGTAACATTTGAAGCAGAGAAGATCTTCTTGAATGAGAAGGAATTGATCTTTTCAAAATACATGATTTTTTATTATGGAGAATTGAAGGAAGTCGGATTTTTTAACGAGACTAATGCTTCAAAGGAGATACAGATGCAATTCAGGCAATATCAGGGGTCTCAACTTTTTGAGTATCCTTCAGAAATTCGTGTTTTATATATCCCCGAATCCCTTGAGATTCTCTTCCTTATAGATGAGTTTACGTATCAAAAATCAGAAGAATAAGCAGATTTTATCAAAATTCAGTCAAAATATCCGGATATTTTTATATGGGGTGGGGATTTTGCTTGATTTTAAGATATTTTTAATTCTTTTTGTGGGAAAAGCGAGAAAGATGTGGTGTTTTTAAGATTTTTAATATTTAATACTAAAAAATAATTGACAAATAAAATATTCTATGGTATAATACAACTTTAATAATAATTAAAACCTAGAAAGGTGGTTGATTTTTAATGATTCAAGTTCGAATCGAGAAAGGCGATGACCTCGAGAAAGCTTTAAAGAAGCTTAAGAGAAAGATGGGCAAAGAAGGCATCATGACTTCACTGAAGAACAAGAGGTATTACGAGAAACCTTCTGTTGTAAAGCGGAGAAAGAAAGCCAAAGCTGAGAGACGCCGGAAAAGAACAGAGAAGCGTTTAAAAGAAAGAAATCTGATGTAAATTCCGAATAGTATTTAAGATAATTTTGCAAGAGGGGTTATATTCTAATCCCTCTTTT
>JAQVHJ010000410.1 GCA_028696285.1 bacterium | reverse complement strand
ATTCTGAAGAAAGAGAAAACCAGTCTAATCCTTTCATACCTTACTTTTGCCAATTTCATTACTGGATTAAGTAAATTACTTAATAAGAAAATAAAGACAATAGGTGGTATCAGAAATGAACTCTTACCAAAGGGGAAATTTATGATTGAGAAAATCATTCATAATTATTTGAATGATTATACAATTTTCAATAATTATTCTGCAAGAGATAAATTCATAAAAAAAGGATTCCTGCCTGAGAAAATTATTGTGATCCAGAATGCTATCGAATTTGATGCCCCAATGACTGAAAAAATTGCCAAAGACAATGAAGTGATAAAAATTGTTACAGTAGGGCGATTTGTGAAGCAAAAAGATTATGAAACAGCCTTGTATACATTCAGGAATTTGCTTGACACATGTAAAAAGAAGGACTTTATTTACAAAATCGTAGGCTATGGCCCTCTTGAGCAGGAAATAAGATCACTCGCCGAAAAGCTGAAGATAGACCATAAGATAAGAATATTAATAAATCCTAATGACTTAAATATTATTCTAAAGGAAAGCGATATATTTTTGAGTACTTCTCTTTTTGAAGGGGTGTCAAATTCAATAATGGAAGCTATGATAGCCGGATTACCAGTGGTTGCTACTGATGTTGGTGATAATAGTTACCTTGTTAAGAACGATCATAATGGCTACCTCGTTCCGTGCAAGCAATTCGAATTAATTGCTGAAAAACTTGCATCATTATCAGAAGATGAAAATAAGAGGAATGAATTTGGGAAAAACAGCCAGTTGATCATTGAAAACAATTTCACAAAAGAAAAATTCATAGAGAGATACCTGAAGTTCTTATCTGATTTATTCCCGGATGGACCGCATGCAAGAGTCAAGAACTTGTAGAGAAATAATTAAAACAGATATCCCGTTTATAAGAATAATTTATCCCGAAATTAATTTAAAACCAGTAAATATTGGCAGCTCCTATAAAAAGGTCAGGTCTTAGAATTATTATTGAGATTCTCAATGATCCTGATAGAAAACCTTTATTCCGGATCATAACAGAGTTATTATATCTGGCTTTTTTCTATAGAAAATTGCCCTTTCATTACTTTTCCAGGTATCTTTTCAAAAAAGATAGGAAGAATATAACTGATTACTATCCTGATAAATTCCTTGATAAGCTTAAATATTCTTTTAATGATCTCAGTACCTGTGAAGTTTTGGAGAACAAACTATACTTCAGTTATTATTTCGGTCGGTTAAATATTAGTACTCCTGAGACCTTAATGTTTAACAGCCGGACTACCTTTGTAACAGGTAATAAAGGAGTAAAAATATCTGATGGGAGTGATTTTATTTCCCTTCTAAACCTTGTTTTTTCAAACAATCCTAAGATAGATTCCATCTTTGTCAAAAAGATGTCGGGAAGCTACGGAGGAGATAAAGTTTATAAGATATACCGCGACCATATTCAAAATGACTTACCTGGTTTAATTGATTTGTATACTGAAGTAATAAAATCAGAATATATTTTTCAGAAGACAATTATCCAGCACAAACAGATGGACATCATTAATCCATCATGTGTCAATACTATAAGGATTGATACATTTATGGATAAGGAAGGGAAACTCGATATTATGTCAGCGTTTCTCAGGACAAGTATTGCAGGTCTTCATGTCGACAATATTACTTCAGGGGGAGCCAGGATCCCTATTGACATGGAAACCGGCAAACTGACAAAGACTGGTTTTTCTTCGCTTAGCACCTATGGTGTTAAAGTACTGGATGCCCATCCGGTTACCAATATTAAATTTGACGGGTTTTTGATACCCTGTTTTGATGAAGTTAAAAAAATCGTGCTTGATGCTGCTGGATATATCCCAAGTCTGAGACTGATTGGCTGGGATGTAGGAATCGGGGAAAACGGACCGGTCATAATAGAGGGGAATTCTTATTATAGTATTCCCGGGAACGATTTGGCTTCCGGCGGATATCGCAGCCATGCCGTCTTCCGGAAAGTTATCCGGGAGTATGATGAATTGAAAAAATTGAAAAGATTCCAGCGCTTTAAAACATTTTTTAGTTTAAGAAAGAAATAAGATTTCAGATAATAAAAAATATTGCTGCAAATCACATTTAAATCGACAAACCATCATATCGTTTATTTAATGAATTCAATTAAAAAACTATTTTCAGCTGCTTTCAAGCTATTAATGCTGGCAGCAAGCGATAAAACAAGAATAAGGTATCTGAGAAAGCTTGGAGTACAAATAGGAGAAAATTGCAGGGTGAGAACAATGAAATTTTCTACTGAACCTTATCTGATTGAGATTGGCGATCATGTTGCAATAGCAGCAAATACCGAACTTATAACCCATGATGGTGCTACATGGTGTTTTGACAAGGAACTTGGTGGAGGAGTATTTGGTAAAATAAAGATAGGCAACAATGTTTTTATTGGGGTGAACTGTATAATCCTCTCGCATACCACAATAGGTGATAATTGCATCGTGGGTGCCGGAAGTGTGGTAAGGGGAAATTTTCCTGAGAATTCTGTTATCCGTGGAAATCCCGCCCAGATAGTTGCAAAAACAGGAATTCAGCGAATGTTATTCCGGCAGAATCCTGACCTTCTTAAGACTGATAACCTTACCGCCAGGCAAAAGGACGAAATGGTTAAAAAACATTTCTCGGAAAAAGAGACTTGATTTTGCAGGATGAAATCACAATGTACTTTCAGAATATTCAACTTTAAGAACTTAATCGTATTATAAAACTAATCATTCAATGAAAAACCGACTCCATTTCAGATTCTGGATATTACCACTTCTGGTACTTACTCCTCTTATAGTATTTTATTTCTCAGACATTGAGTGGGCAAGAGA
>JAQVHJ010000409.1 GCA_028696285.1 bacterium | reverse complement strand
AACTAGTTAATTTAATCATATGAGAACAATTAAAAAATTATTGGTTGTCTTTTTACTTTTGGTCACCTTATATCTTTTAACAGGCTATGTACTGGGAGTTGTTGACGATCAGGGCAAAATTCCTGATATATCCGGATATTTTCAATACGGTGATACTTTCCGGAGTGATGCAGAAGGATTAACGCAGAGGGTAATCCGTCAGGAGAATGGAAAAGTTTTTTGTGATGTTATTCTTGATCCCTATGCTCCCGATCCGCCAAAACATATTCATACCGGTTTTGATGAAACTTTTAAGGCAGGAGAGAAAGGACTTTTTGTGCTGGTTGATAATGACACTCTTTATATAAAACCATTTGACTCTTATACAATTAAAAAAGGAATTCCTCATAAGCCGTTTAATCCTGCAGGAGACACTATTTTATTATCTATGAATGAATGGGGTTTCCCTGAAGAATTTGCTTTTGGACTAATTCAAATGTATGGATTTATGGATCAAAAGTCTCTTGATGACAGGACAATGGGTGAAATACTTTTACAACTTTCTTTATTCTCAAAATATTTTGATTCCTGGGGAACTGAGAAAGTACCGCCCCCTGCGTTGCAAAAAGTAATATTTTTCTTTTTACGACCTATGGCAAGAATCAAAGGTATGAAGTCGTATTATCATGATTTCGGGTTGCAAAGAACAGGGAATACATGATACGTATAGTATAAGTTGTTAAAGTTCTGGCAATATTTGATTTCCGGATTATCAGCTAAAACCAACAGATCAGGTTATTCCCGGATCGAATTTAATTAATAAATTAAATGTCTTATGGTATCAAAATCTTTTATGTTAATAGTAATAAAGCCCTTATTTCTTTCAATCCTGGTAGTAATTATAACCACCTGCGGTTCAAAAGAATTTGATAAACCGACCGAATTGGGTACAGTTGATTCAACACTTACTAATCCATTTAAACCGGGCAATTTGCATGTATCAGGATCCGGCAACAGAACACGATTAACATGGGATGCTCCGGAAAATTATACTGATGTTGAGGGATACAGGATAGAGAGAAATGTAAATAATGGTTCCTGGTCTGTTGTAGAAGAGAATTATGTATTCAAACCTAATCCGCTACCATATATATTCTATAACGATAAGGACTTAACTCCGGGAATGACCTATTATTACCGCGTTGCAGCAATGGCCGGAGGGATACGCTCTGAATATACCAACATTAGCAGTGTAAAGTTAATTGGCAATGTATATTATGTTTCATCTGACGGAAATGATGCTTTTAACGGTACCTCACCGGTTAGCGCCTGGCGTACTGTTGATAAGGCTAATGGTGCCCGTAGTGCCGGGGATTTGGTCTTGTTCAGGAAAGGAGATACATTTAGTTCAGAAAATGTATTCATTCAAAATATAGGAAACGGCACGAAAAAAAATCCGGTAACATGGAGTTCTTATGGTAATGGCAGCCGCCCCAAATTTTCCGGAAGTGTGTCTCAACTATTTGTTTTATCTGTAAGAGATGTTGATAACTGGATTTTTGAAGGATTGCATTTCGAAGGTTCTAAATGGCAAACATTTCAGATAAGGGCAGCAAATGATGATGTAACAGGCATAAAAATTCTGGATTGTTATATTGTGGGTCCAAATGGTGATGAAGGACTTACTGCCGCTGTTCATCTGACGGAATCCGGTGCCAGTGTTGCCAAGACCTCTTTACATTCACTGACAGATGTTGAAATAGCATATAGTGAAATACTCAATTCTGTTCAAAGCGGTATCGGAGCCTGGGCTGTTACAGCCGGATTACACGTACATAATAATTATATACATAACTATGGGTATGGACCTGAGAGTGGGTCACAAATCGATGTCAACGGAGGATCAGGTCATATTGTGGAATATAATGTTTTAAGAGGAGGAAGTTATACTAATCCTAAAGGTTCAGGAACAAAATGCCATGGACAGCAACACCGCATGAAGAACATGATCTACAGAGGTAATTTGATCTATTTCATGGATGGTTTCGGATTATCATTGCAGGATTCCCGTGATGGCCTTGTGGAAAATAATACAGTTTTCAATGGCAATTTTGGTTATGCCGCATTCAGTATGCGGGGTAAAAATCACCCTGAAGACATTGGCGGAAATATTGTACGGAATAACATTTTCGTGGGAGCCCGAAATAGTGAGGGAGCGGTTCGCATTACAATAAGTGATAGTAATGATGATGATATAGAAATTTATCAAATGGGTTATCCTGATGGTGATGATTGGCGTGACAAGGTAGATTTTGATGATAATCTGATTTTCGAAGGAGAAGGCTATATTGTGAAATACGTTGATGACATTAGAAACCATTCCTGGATCAATTCACATGATGATTGGGTAGATAACTGGGGAACATTCTTCCCGAATGATATACACGCTGATCCGTTGTTTTTAAATGTTGAGGAAGGCGATTTTCGACTGCATAATGACAGTCCGGCAAGCGGTCTTGGTGTTCCCCTGTTTATGCTTGATTAATAACCCGGGTAATGAAGGCACAATTTGATTAATTTTTAAAAATATGGAAACAAAAGATTTTACTGGAATATATAAGCCTTTAGTTGATAAGATTTCCAGGCAACTCGGGTTGATATTTATTCCTCTGAATGTACCTGAAGGGAACGTCTGTTTCATGAGTAATTCCGGATTGAGGCCGGAATTTAAAACCACTTTTACACAGCTTGATGTCATTAATTTTGTTTATGCAGTTCTTTATTCATCTTCCTCCCGGGAGGAATCCCGGAATTTTGAAAAAATTGATCTCTCACAGATCAGATGTCCTGAGGATTTGGAAACCTTCTGGGAATTGGTTCGAAAAGGAGCAGGATTA
>JAQVHJ010000027.1 GCA_028696285.1 bacterium | reverse complement strand
GAAGTCTGTCGTGGCAATCTACCTGGGTGTTATTAATAATTAAACAATTTATTGTTCTTATGTATGTAGGCAATAGCACCACGTAGGGTGCATTGCTCTGCCCGGGTAATGTCATTGCGAAATAAACGAAGTTTATTGTGGCAATCTACCCGGGTGATAATGAACAGAAAAATATCCGGGCTTCAGTCCTTGTTTCAGTCCGATTAATCGGACGATGGAATCCATATCGGGAATAAATTCCCGATGGTTTGTTATTCAGTATACCGTGGTTAAAACCACGGCCTGCCAACAAATTAAGAATAAATTCATTTTGCATAAATTGCTGTGTAAATAAATATATAGTTTGCGGATTTTTTGGAATAAATTTAATGAAAAAAGAGGGGAAGCTCTTAATAATAAAATATTTGACTTTTATAAATTATTATGTTATAATTTCGTATAATCAAAAAAAAAGAGGAAACTTGTATGGGAAAGAAGATTTTTATTGTTGATGATGAGCCTGACATCCTCGATTTTTGTAAATTAGTACTTGAGACGGAAGGGTTTGAGATTCAGACAGCATCAAACGGTCTGGACTTAATAAAGGAATTGCCTTCTTTCAAACCTGATTTAATTTTGCTTGATGTAATGATGCCGGATATGGATGGCTGGGAAGTATTACGTATGTTGAATAATGATGACAGATATGATAAGATCCCGATAGCGATGCTGACAGCGAAGACTCAAGCAAAGGATAAGATTTTGGGAATTCAGGAGGGTGCGATAGATTATATTACGAAGCCTTTTGCTCCGGACGAACTGTTAGAGAGAATTGAAAAGATATTCTCGCATATTGACACCGATAAATAACGGAGAAAATATATGGCAGAAAAAGATCAAGAATTTTTTAAAATTCAAACAGAATGGATGAGGTACAAGAACTGTCTTTATGATAAAAACACAAGTTTACCGAGTTTTATCATAGGCGTTGAACAGGTACGTAAGCTTTTAGATGACCAGAAAATATTAGGTTTAATATATGTAAGTATTTTTGAACAGGGAAAGCTGGAATCAATTTACGGCTGGCAGATATTTGATGAGATAATAAAGTACATTGCCCAGGTTTTAAAGATTGTTCGAGACAACTATCTTACATCCGAAGATTTGATAACTGTGCTGAATGTAAAAAGCGGGGAGTTTTTGATTTTTGTATCTAAGGATAAGAGCGGAAATGTTGTCAACATTGAGTTTCTCGACTGGTTAATCAATGTTATACAAAATGAAATTCGCGAGATACTTTCCGACTTTAACATTTCTTTCATTGAACCGACGGTAAATCTTCGAATAGGTTATTCTATTTTAACCCAATCTCCAATTGCAAGAATAGAGCGTATTGTTTATAATGCAGTTGATGAAGCTAAATTAATGGCCACATCAAGAATTCAGGTTGAGGAGATCAAGTTAAAATCGGAATTGAATAAAATTATTACTGAAAAGCGGATAAGAACATTTTACCAGCCAATCATAGATCTTCAAACGCTTGAGATTTTTGGATACGAAGCATTATCTCGCGGCCCCACCGATTCAATTTTTCAGGATCCGGAACTTCTTTTTGAGTTTGCCCGGAAAGTCAACATGACTACGGAACTTGAGCGGTTATGCCGTGAAAAGTCTATCATAAATTCAACAAGCATTCCAAACAGGTATAAATTATTTATAAATACTGAAGTTCAGGCAATACCCGATCCAGAGTTCAGAGAGGAGAAGTTAGGTGTTTTGCTTGAATCCGCCGGGGTTGACCCAAAGAACATTGTCCTTGAGATTACAGAGAGGTCGGCAATTCGGAATTATGAAATGTTTAAGAACTCACTGAAATTTTTGAGGAAGATGAATTTCTCAATTGCAATAGATGATGCCGGTACCGGGCATGCTTCCCTGCAAACAATAACAGAACTGGCTCCGGATTATATTAAATTTGATATGTCGCTTGTCAAGGATATTGACAAGAATCTGATAAAGCGTAATTTACTGTCCACTCTCACGTCATTTTCAAAACAGATAAATTTTATAATTATTGCCGAGGGGATTGAGACAAAAGGCGAATATCAAGTATTAAAAGATATGGGAATAAATTTCGGTCAGGGATTCTTCTTTGCAAAGCCGTCGTTTCCCGCGGTTTCTGAGATCACTGTTGAAATATAATAGGGATTTGAATGAAGTCATTTTTACCATGTGTCGCGGGAATAATAGTAATACTGATTATTTTTCCTGTATTTACCTATGGGGATGATGTCTTTGCTGTTCTAAGCGGGAATATAAAACCATACAACGAGTGTTTTGACGGCCTGAAATCAAATGTATCAGGAAGTATAGTTCAGGAGTATCTCCCGGAAGATCTCAGTCAAATCGACAATTTAATAAAGAAAATTAAAGACAACTCACCCAAGGTCCTTGTTTTAATCGGGACGAAAGCATTTGATGTGGTCTCCCCAAAAATCACAGAGATTCCCATAGTTTTTACAATGGTTTTGAATCCTTCCATAAAACCGTCTCAAAAAAATATAACGGGATTAACCATGAATGTTGATCTTGAAGTCCGGATCAATTTCATTCAGAAGGTTCTTCCCAATGCAAAGAAAGTCGGTTTGATAATAACCCCTGATATTAAAAAGAACTATTCAGAGAAGATCAAAAAGGCTGAAGCAAATAGCACGTACCAGTTTACGAAGCTTGAAGTTGAAACTGCATCCGAACTATTTAAGAGGTTAAAGGAATTTGAAGGGACAGCTGATTGTATTCTTCTGTTTCCTGATCAGATCCTTTTAGAAGAGAATAATTTTTCTGTTATTCTCATGTTTTCATTTAAAAATAACATTCCATTAATAGGAGTATCTCCGAAATATATAAAGATGGGAGCTCTGTACGGGTTATATTCAGACTATAAAAGCACCGGGAAAGAGACCGGAAAGATTGTAAAGAGAATATTATCCGGGAATTCCCCATCTTCAATTCCCGTTGAAGATTTAAAGGATCCGGACCTTATTTTAAACAGGAGAATAAGTAAAAAGATGAATGTGACACTAAGTGAAGATATTATTAATTCTGCAAAGCAGGTGTTTGATTAGATATGGGAATCTTTAAAAGAATTCGTGGTAGTTTTGCAAGTAAATTGATGTTTGCCTTAATCCCCTTATTTTTATTGAACGGAATTATTCTGATCATTAACAATCAAATTATTGAAAGAAGATATTTACTTGAGAACCTTCGTGAACGCGGGAAGAGCTTTGCCAGGATTTTAGCATTCTCCTCTCAACTTGGGGTCTACAGCGAAAACAAGAATCTCCTTGAGCAGAATTCGAAGAGCCTTTTCTATCAGGATGATCTTAAATACATGGTGATCTATAATGCATCCGGGAAAATAGTATATCAGCAGGAAAAAATCTCTCCGATAAAAACGCTTACAAAATATCAGTTTCAGGAACTTAAAAACGGAAATAAAGAGTATATTGAATTTGATTATGGGAAAGGGAAAAAACAGATTTTCACATTCTGGGTCCCGATAATTTTTGATGTTAAGACTACGGGTGGAGATGATATAATTTATTTTGAAGAAGAATCAACTGAGGAAACAACCGGAAAGATTATCGGAGTTGTCGGGATAGGAGTAACGAGCGAGAGCCTGTTTAAGCATTTAGCCGCAACACAAGCAAAGAGTATCTGGCTTACATTGATTTTCATGGTTATTTCATTTATCTTTCTTGCGGTTATTCTAAACCGTCTTACGGATCCGATTACAAAACTAATAGACGGTATTCACGGCGTTTCTACAGGAGATTACAGTAAGAGGATCAAGGTCGGGACTGTTGATGAAGTCGGTATTTTAGCAAATGAATATAACCAGATGCTTGATAAGCTCCAAAATAACATTAAGCGTCTAGAAGCGGCGCAAACAACAACGGAATCTGCATATAACCAGTTAATAAAAACATCCGAAGCGCTTGAGGAATCCAATCTAAAATTAACTTCACGAATTGAACAATTGACAGCTTTGCGTGAAATTAATGAAGCGATTACTCCAGACAAACAGAAGATAGAGATATTTAAACTACTTTTGAAAAAGATTGTTCATACGATTGACATTGAGAGAGGGGCTATTTTTGAGTATGATAAAGAGAAGAAAAAGATTCGCGGGGCATTTATTCTTGGTGACCAGAATATTTCCGCAAAGGATTTCACGAAAATCACTTTAGATATTAACGAAAATAATCTGATAGCCCTTTCTATAAAGGATAATGAATTTTATTTCATAACCGATTTAAAAAACGATATGCGTTGGAATATAAATGAACTGCGTTCTAAAAGCTGCGGAATATTCCCTGTCTCCGCCGGTGAAGAGGTTTTTGCATGCCTTTTTGTTGACAATCCATATTCCAACAGGATAATTTCAAATGAAGATATTCAAACCCTGGTAACCTTTTCGGAAACAGCGGGTCTTGCTCTTCACAACTTAGCTCTTTATCAGCAGTTGAAGACTCAATTAGAAGAACTTGAGATTAAGAACCGAGAATTATTAAAACTTGATCAATTAAAATCAGACTTCCTTGCAAATGTCTCTCATGAGTTAAGAACGCCGTTGACGAGTATAAAGGGTTATACAGAATACATTCTTTCAAAGAAACTCGGTCCATTAACAGAGCAGCAGGAGAAGGGACTTCTTGTTTCTTCCAGGAATATTCAGAGACTGATGCAGTTGATTAATGATCTTCTTGATTTTACAAAGATAGATTCGGGTAAAGAAAAGATTGACGTAAAGCCATTTGTTCTTGACAGTTTATTGTCTGACCTTCTTCACTCATTTAAGAATGACATTAAAGATAAACGGATGAACGTCGAGATTAATTCACCCGACAACCTTCCTCCGGTTTTGGGAGACAAGATTAAGCTTGGCCAGGTGATAGAGAACCTGTTTAAGAACGCAATGAAATTTACTCCGGAAGAGGGACGGATAAGCATTACTGCCCATTGGAATCTTGCAAGCGGAAAGAAGATTCCTGACCTGCCCCCGAACAAAGTGAGGATTATCCTTGAGGATACAGGGATTGGGATTAAGAAAGCAGAGCTTCCCAAGATATTCGAGAGGTTCTATCAGGTTGACGGAAGTTCACGGCGGAAGTTCGGAGGCACCGGCCTGGGCCTTGCTATTGTTAAGTCAATTCTTGATGCGCATAAAAGTAAGGTATATGTTGACAGTGATGAAGGGAAGGGAACTACTTTTTATTTCGACCTCGAACTGGAGATGAAGGAATATGAAGCAAAAGCAAGCGATTCAACTCTTGTCGATTTCAATGTTGGAACAAGCAAGAGCAAGACGATCCTTGTAATTGACGATGAAAAGGATATAATCGATGTTCTCCGGCTTTATCTTGAAGAAAAGAATTTTAATATTATCGCTTCTGAAACAGGATATCAGGGTATTGAGTTCGCAAGGGTTTATAAGCCGGACCTGATCATTCTCGACATTCTTCTTCCTGATATTGACGGTTATAAAGTCTTGGACGTGTTATCAAATGATGAACAGACGAAGGATATCCCTGTAATTATTCTTTCAATTTTGAAGGATGTGATGAAGGGAAAGAATTATGAGATTGTAGATTATATTGCAAAGCCTTTCGATAGAAGCCTGATGCTGGATGCAATAAAAAAGGTCTTTGCAGGCAAGCCGCAAAAATCAAAATACCATCTGGTTGTTGTTGATGACGAGCATGATACCACGGATATGCTTAAGGCAAGTCTTGAATCGGAAGGTTATGAAGTAACCGGGGTATACCATGCCAAGGAACTTTATCAGACTCTTGAGAAACAGATACCTGATCTGATTCTTCTGGATATTATGATGCCTGAAATTGACGGTTGGGAAGTGATTGAAACCTTGAAGAATGATGAGCGATACCAGGAGATACCGATAATAATAATTTCTGCGAAGACATCAATTAAAGATAAAAACAAAGGGATGCAGCTTGGCGCAATAGAATATATGACAAAACCATTTAAGGTTGAGGATGTTCTTCAGGAAATTCAAATGATTATTGACAAGAATATTAACCAGTAGAATAGAAGGCGAAAAATAATTTCCCGCAAAATTTGAATATATATTTATTAATTCTATTTATTTTATTTATTTGTGTTGACAAATCAATTGAGGTTATGTTATAATTTTTTTATAATCGGAGGAAAAAATGATAAAAAAAACATTTTTATTAATTTTGATAATAAACATGTTAGTTTTAATTCCGGGGTGTAAAACAGGGGATCCGGAAGAGACTCTTCTTGAATTTATCACTTTAATTAAAACGGGAAAACACCAGGAAGCTTTTCGGACATATGTTGACAACAAAGATCTGATGCAATTGCTGGGGTATTCATTCACTCCCGCAGACATTGAAGATCAGAATAAACGTGAAAATGAATTTAATGAATTCTGGAAAATTAATTCACAGAAGATTAATTCGGAATTTTTAAAGAGCATTGAATCTATCGAGAATACGGTTATTGAAGAAAAGCAGAGAATCGGCGAAGATTATTCTATTACCGTCAAGACAGAATATAAAAACGGATTAATTAAACGTGAAAAAATTTATTTAAGAAGACAGGACAAGAGATATTTAATTGTTTTCAGTAAAATGGAGGTGTTTTCAAATGATTAGTATTATTACATTAATTATGGAACAGAATTTATTGACAAGTGAAGCAAGCAAAATTTTTGGAATTACCCTTGACAAGGGAGTACAGTTACATATAATAAATATTGTTGTTATTCTTCTCATTATGTTTATAATTAATATGGCATTGAAAGCATTATCAAACAGGATTACCAAGACAATTGATAAATGGGATGAAGACGAATCATCCCGAGAGAAACGAGCAAAGACCTTGATTAAGGTTCTCCACCATGCAGTAACCGTAATCATAGTAGTAATCGGAAGTTTAATGATTTTCCGGGAAGTGGGAATAAATATAACACCTTTATTAACCGGCGCCGGGATTGTCGGGGTTGCAATAGGTTTCGGGGCACAGAGTATTTTCAAAGATTTCTTCTCCGGTTTTTTTATTCTTCTGGAAAACCAATATCGAGTAGGTGATATTATAAAACTGGGTGAAATTGCAGGTGAGGTTGAGGAGATTAACCTTAGGATAACAAAGATCAGAGATTTACAAGGAATATTACATTTTATTCCCAACGGTGAGATCAGGAGCGTGAGTAACATGACATTTCACTGGTCAAAATCTGTCGTAGATATTCCTGTCGCATATGAATCAGATGCAGGAAAAGTGTTTAACGTTCTTGCAAAGGTGGCAGAAGAAATAATGAAAAGGAAAGATTTAAAAAAATTAATTCTTGAGAAGCCATCGATCACGGGGATTGAAAGTTTTGGGGATTCCAGTATCGGATTCAGAATGTTGATAAAAACGAAACCGAAGCAACAATGGGAAGTAAGCCGGCAGGTGCGTTTAGCAGTAAAGGAAAACTTTGAGAAAGAAGGAATTGAAATTCCCTATACACACATTCAGATTATAAACAGTCAGAAATAACGGCATCTTTAACAAACGATGTTCTTTGAAGATTTTAATTATCATTAAATCAAATGTAACTAAAGACATAGAAATAGATAATGTTTCAACTGAAAGATTTTTATTCCTATGTCGATTTTCCCGATGCAATTTCATATTTCTGAAATTGAGCGGGATCACTGCACGTTGTTTGTGAGTAGTATTTATTATATAAAAAAAATTCTCCGAATAGGGGAGCATCCATGAACCACTTATTTCATTCGGGTTCAGGATTGAAGAACTCGACCTCAGATTGCTTCGTCGAATTATTTTATAAAAATTCTCTCTCGCAATGACATTCTCGAACTGAGATCTCCCGAGGAGATTTTTGGGATCACTATGCTTCGCATGTGACTAAAAATGCAAATTAAAATATTAATATTTAGCCCGTAAGGGACGACAGACCTTGGCCCAGTGCTTTAACTCTGGATAGGGTTGATTTAAGATATTTTTTGAGAAGTTCAATATTTCCTTTCAAATAAAAATATTTATGATGTAATGTTGAATAAAGGGCATTACATATTTATCAATTAACTGAATATCTCTTTCTGAACTCTTCAAAATACTTTTTATGCATTCACACCCACCATTGAAATGGTGGGCTAAAAGCGTTCTATCCCTACGGGATGATTTCCTCCAGAGAAATCAGTAGTAAGATTGAGTAATCAGAGCGAAACTGTTTCAAATGTTTTCAATACTCAGTCTCAATCTCTATCTCAATCTCGGTCTGATTATAGATAAAGTGCTCTTTTAAATATTTAATTCTTATCAAACCAGTAATAGACATAGAAATAGATAAAGTTTTGTTTTAAATGCTTATGGTACTAAATCTCAGTCTCAATCTCAATCGGATTTTTATGAATGTTTTTCTGTTATCCTGTCAGGGACCACTGCTTTTAACCTGTGTTTTAACACTGGGTAAGTTGAATCAAAAACATTTTTTGGGAGAGGTTCAAATTTCTTTCAATCTTTTCTGTGGACAAAATTCAATTTTTCAAACTACCGCCCTGATTTATTTAAAGACTTTCTTTGAAATTTTAAATGTCTCATTAATATGGCTTCTCAGGTCATTCATCAGGAACTGAAAATCCAACGGCTGTTTTCTCGGGAGCTGGCTTATCCTGAACATCAGGTCATCGTCTTTAATATTCTTTTCAGAGATCATATTCATATATCTGTGGATAATCTCTCCAAAGATATATTCAGTAATATCCTGAATAGATTCGAGAACATCATCAGTGATTATATTCATTCCCCTCAATGCATCTTCCATCTCCTGACGTTTCGTCCACTGCTGGGTGCTGTTAAAAATCTGTGTGATTTTCTGTTTTATACTTTCTGTCATTTCAATAAGTTCTTCTTCCAGCTTAATGATGTCATCGTCAGTAACATTCTGAATTACAGGTTTAGGAACATAGAATGTCTTATGTTCCTTCTTTCCTAATTCATATACAGTATCTATCTTTGGAATTTCAGCGGAGAATTTCAGTTCACTGTTAATGGCCTGGGCAAGTTCTCTCGAAGCTTCCGCTTCACCATGGACCACAAAAATATTCTCCGGTTTCTTCTTAATATTCCCGATCCATTCCAGAAGCTGTTTTTTATCTGCATGCGCAGAAAAACTGCTGATGCTTTCAACATTTGCCCGGAGATTAATTCTTTCATTGAAGATCTTTACATACTTGTTTTTTTCAAGGATTGCCCTTCCGAGAGTTCCTTCTGCCTGGTATCCGACAAAAAGGACGGTTGTGTTTGGCTGCCAGATATGATGTTTTAGATGATGTTTTATCCTTCCCGCAGAGCACATTCCGCTTGCTGAAATGATTATAGCGGGAGATTCATCATCATTGATTGCCATGGAATCCTCTACCGATTGAGATATCTTCAGTCCCGGGAAATCAAAGGGATCCTTGTCTTTTTCGAGAATTTTCTTTGCTTCTTTGTCAAATAAGTCCTTAAATTGTGAATAGATCTTCGTGGCTTTTATTGCAAGGGGACTGTCGAGATAAACAGTAATTCGAGAGATTTTTTTTGCATTAAAGAGGTTGTTTAGATGATAGAGAATAGTTTGAGTCCTTCCGACGGCAAAGGACGGAATGATAATTTTACCTCCGTTATTTAAGTTCTCGTTAATCATTTTATTCAATAATTCCTCGTGCCGCGTGTAGTCTTCATGAAACCTGTTCCCGTATGTTGATTCAGTAATAAGATAATCAGTCTCCTGAATAAAAGTCGGGTCGCGCAGAATTGGAATATTACTATTTCCCAAGTCACCGGTAAACGTAATTTTAATTGTGTTCAATCCTTCTGTGATATAAAATTCAGTAATTGCCGACCCGAGAATATGTCCCGCATCGAGGAATCTGATTCTAATGTTCGGAGTGAGTTCAATATCAGTTTCGTACTTGAATCCTTCAAAGTATTTTAAAGAGGTTAAGGCATCGTCCATTGTGTAGAGAGGCTCTCTCGGCTTCTCTCCCTTTCTCCGCATCTTTTTATTATCCCATTCTGTTTCCGCTTCCTGAATATGTGCGGAATCGGGGAGCATGATTGAAGACAAGGCTGTAGTTGCTTCTGTTGTAATGATCCGGTTTTGAAATCCGTTCTTTACCAGTTTGGGTATCAGTCCTGCATGGTCGATATGAGCATGTGTTAAAACTAAAAAATCAATTTCAGCAGGATTGAAATCAAACGGCTCGAAATTCTTGATCTTATGCTCCTTTCCGCCCTGGAACATTCCGCAGTCAATTAAAATTTTCTTATTATCTGCTTCTATTAAGTAACATGATCCCGTGACATTTTCAACAGCCCCGAAAAACGTTAATTTCATACTGACCTCATTTTTAATGGGTTAATGCATACATTATTATATTTACTCCCATCTTCAACGCTGTTTCACGTAAATCCTCCGGATTATTATGAACTCCGGGAGAATCCCAGCCATCAGAGATATTCGTTTCATAAGTATAAAACACCATCATCCTTCCTTTATCATCAAAGAGTCCGAAAGCCTGTGGAGGTTTTCCGTCATGCTTATGTATCTTTGGAAGACCGTCAGGAAACTTGAAGTAGCAATTGAAGATAATGTGATTCTTGTCAAGTTCGACGAGTTCAAATTCAGGGAAAATCCTTTCCAATTCCCTGCGGAAAGGTTTATCCAATCCATAATCATCGTCAACATAAAGGAACCCCCCCGTGAGAAGGTAACTCCTCAAATTCTTTATTTCAATTTCGTTAAATGAAATATTTCCGTGCCCTGTTACAAAAATAAAGGGATAATTAAAAATCCTTGAATCATCCGGTTCAATGAAGAAATCCTCAGGTTCGGCGGAAATCCCCGTCTGCTCCTGAAAATATTTTAATAGATTTGGAATCTCTGTCTTACCGTTATACCAGTCTCCCCCTCCCGAGTATTTTAATCGGGGTATCTTTATAGATTGGAGGGTTACAGGTTTTTCGGAAATCATAAAAGATATGATAACTAATATTATTAAGAGACAGACCGTTTTCCTAACCATTCAAAACCTCCGTTTAATTATATCATAAAATAATAAAAAGGTCAAATGAAAACAGGGGGTTCATTTAGTGTTTGACTCATTAGTCATATTTATGGTATAATTACCCCTATGAAGAAGTATTTATTATTTATTTGCATCTTTTTATCCGTGTTTAGTTCAAAAGTGTTTAGCCAGGAGTTTCAGGGGATTCTTCTGGGAACACATGATGCAGGGATATTTAAAAAGCTTGTCCAGAGCAATGACTGGATCCCGATCAATAACGGCTTGCCGAGATTGAACGGAGGGTATCCTGAAGTTGTCGGAATCTTTCCTGTTAATGAGATGGAATTTTACTGCATTCTGAAAAATTACGGAATATACCATACAAATAACGGGGGTTACCTTTGGGAGTCACGGAATTACGGGTTGCCATTAACATTTATAAAAAGCGATAATGATAAAAATAATTATCTTGTTTCAAAGATCACAAGCTTTTCAATTCACCCGAAGAACCCGGAGATTCTTTTAATAACAACAAAATTTCAGATATTTTATTCGAACGACGGGGGGAAGCATTGGCATGAACTTGACTTGTTTAACAGGAAGAGCAATTTCTTTGTAACCTCTGCGTTTGTTCCTATTGAAGATTTGAATATTTTAATTGGCACTGCTTACAACGGCTTATTCAGCTACGATCTTCATGAGAACGTGAAGCTAATTAAAAACGACCTTCCAAAGGAACCTTACGATAAATGGCAGAGCATTTTTTTCCATGAAGAGATTCAGTCAATTTTAATATCATCTAAAGATAACAATAAAATTTATGTAGGGACCGGGTTCGGAAACGGGTTGTGGTACTCAGGGAATGCAGGGAAAAATTGGAAAAAACTTCCATTTACCACAGATGAAAAGTTCTTCAATATCTTTTCAATTCAGGAGTTTGATTCAGAAAACATTTTAGTTGAATCAGATGATGAATATTACCTGTTAGCCATTGACGATTTCAACACAAAACCTTTTCAAATAAAAGAGTATTTTGAAAAACTCCCCAAAACTCTTAAACCGGTTCTCGCCGTTGAATTCTCAAGCAGTAAAGGAAAAATAGAATACAGAAACAAACACCGTGTGCGCGTGACTTCAAAATATTATGAACGGGCAAAGGATAAAAACGGAATTTATCTCAACGCCTACAAGGCAAACATTGAATACTTCAAAAAAAATATTGATAATATAAAGAAGAATAATATAAACTCAGTAATA
>JAQVHJ010000408.1 GCA_028696285.1 bacterium | reverse complement strand
TACCTTCATCTTTTTACAGAAAATATTATACACTATGTATACGGGGACGGTCCTTTCTCTCCATTTTTTTTATTTAACGATGAAAAAAATCTTGATTACATCCATTATTTCTGGCTTTATTACATCTTTATTAATCAATTTTAAAAGATTTCAAATAAAGGACCGTCCCCAATTTTCTTGACATTTAAGGAAAAATCTGTTATTATCTTAAAAAAGGATGATTTTATGCAATGTCCGTATTGTCATTCGGAGAATACGAAGGTTATTGATTCGAGGAAGGTTAAGAGTAATACAGGAATTAGACGTCGAAGGGAATGTTTGGATTGTATGCTCCGATTTACGACTTATGAATTTTATGAGAATACACCTCTGTTAGTAATCAAGAGAAACGGAGAGCGAGAGATTTTTGACCGGCAAAAGATTATTTCGGGAATAATCAGGGCTTCGTATAAATGTCCTGTTTCAAAAGAAGTAATAGAAAAGATAGCGACAGATATAGAAAATGAGCTTCAGAACAAGTTTAAGGAAGAGGTTCATTCAGAGGAGATTGGCAGATTGGTTATGAATTATTTAAAATCAATAGATGAGATTGCATATATCAGGTATGCATCTGTTTATAAAAAGTTTTCAGATCTTCAGGAATTTTCAGAAGCCCTTGATAATTTAAAGAAAGAAAAGAAGAGCACCAAGCGAAAATAATTAAAGTATCCTTCCTGATTCAATTTCCTTCAATACAGAAATTAACTTATCTTTTATTTCGAAGAAATTCTGGAATCGATCTCTTTTATCGGGTGTGATTGATTTCAGTATAATATTTTCAAGATCAGTCGGGATGTCGTCTTTAATCTCCTGCGGAAATACAGGGATTTTCTTTGGATTTAAATGCCATAACTTCATTAAATTCTGGTCATTCAGAGTCTCCCCGGACATTGGCAATTCACCTGTCAGTAAAACATACGACATGATCCCGAAACTGTAGATATCAGACTGCTGGTCAGCTTCCAGGCCGAATATCAATTCCGGAGCGGTATATGTCAGTGTTCCCTGAATAACAAGAAGGTCTTTTTTAATTCCCAACCAAAATAAAATTTTATCGAATAGATTCATTTTTTCTATTCGATTTTTTGAAAGAAATCCTAATATTACATCGAGAATTTTTATTTCATTTTTTGGGGTATAAAAGATATTTCCTGTCTTGACATCACCGTGAACAATGCCATTTTCATTTAACGCTAATAACCCGTCACAAATATGAATGAGAAATTTCACATATAACGAGATTGAAAACTTTTCAGAATATTTTCTATATAAAATCAGATTTGAAAGCGACTCCCCTTCTATATATTCTGTAACCGTATAAATATACCCCTTCATATCGAAATAATCATATAGAGTAACAATATTATTGTTCGTGATTCTCTTTAATTTTTCACATCTTTCTAAGATGGCTTTCTGGTCATAATTTGAAAGAGGTTCTTTCTTAATTTTTTTCAGAACGTAATGGATCTGACTTACCTTATCTTTAATCTCAAAAATTTGTGAATAAGGATTACTTTTAATCAACCTGACAACATTAAAATTTTTCAGGCTCCTTAATGCCATTTCTTCCTCCTATTACCTTATTATATCATAAATATTAATATCTTTAAAGTTTTTTCTTTGTCACCCCTTGAATTTTAGCTAATAATATGTTATACTTAAATATAACTATAAATATCAGGGGGGAGATATGACTGATACAATTAGAAATGTGAAATTATTTTCAAATGTAACACGCCTAAGGATATTAACTCTTCTTTCATATCATAGCATGAATGTTAAACAACTCTCAAATATTTTGAAGATCTACCAGTCAAAATTATCGCATCAGCTTACAATTTTAAGGAAGAATAAAGTTCTCAAAACCAAAAAGCGTGGCAGGTTTATTAATTATTCACTTGAAACCCAGGAAAAAATCTCACCGATTTTTAAAGTTATCTATAAATCTCTTGTCCGTGAATCTTTATTTCAAAAAGATCTAAATAATGCCAGAAAACTGCTAAAGAAATAAAAAGGGCAGATAATTTTATCTGCCCGCAATTGTATTTATAACTACTTAAGAAATTATTTTTTATGGAACGATATGAGTTCCTGTCTTCCCGAGAATAGCTTCATGCAGTTTTTCTGGACAAGTAATAATAGCTTCTTTTCCGCCTTCTTTAAGGAATTTAATAACTGCTTTAATTTTCGGTTCCATGCTGCCTTTTGCGAAATGGCCTTCTGCAAGATATTCTTCAGCTTCTTTTAATGTAATTTTATTTAATTCTTTCTGATCAGGTTTTTTAAAATTGATAAATACTTTTTCCACTGCAGTAGAAATAATGAATACATCTGCTTTAATATTTGAAGCAAGGAGTCCGGAAGCAAAATCCTTATCAATTACCGCGGCAGTTCCCTTGAGCATTCCGTAATCATCACGGATTACAGGTATTCCTCCCCCGCCTACGGCGACGACGACAAAACCTTTTTTAAGCAGGTTCTCTATTGCATCCTGTTCAATTATCTCTTTGGGAATGGGAGACGGAACGACTCTTCTGTACCCTCTTCCCGCATCCTCCTTTACATTCCATTTCTCATTCTTAACTCTTTCATCAGCTTCTTCTTTTGAATAGAATGGACCGACAGGTTTTGACGGTTCTTTAAAAGCATCATCGTCCTTATCTACGAGAACCTGGGTTACTACAGTCACGACCGGTTTTTTAATATTTTTCTTTTTGAATATATTTCCCAGGGCTTGCTGAATCTGGTACCCGATTGCGCCTTGAGTATCAGCGCCGCACGAATCCAAAGGAACCGTATGGAGTTTTTCCGGTGACTTATGAGCAATCTCTGAACGTAAAA
>JAQVHJ010000407.1 GCA_028696285.1 bacterium | reverse complement strand
ACATTTGATCGAATCAAAAATCGGTATATATATTCTTTCACTCTATTCTCTGAAAGAACTAAAAGGGGATGCATTAATTAACTTCAATATTTTAAGAAATCTGAATTCATCCCGGGTTCATTTTTCTGAAATCAAAAGTATTTATGAATTTAAAAAAATATTGAAAGAAATAAAAATTGAAAAAGATACTTTGATTATAGATGCGGTATTCGGAGTCGGTTTCAGAGGTGAACTTGACAGTCATATAAAAAAGATATTTCATTTTCTTAATACAAGTAAGTTAAACAAAGTAATTGCGGTTGATACTGTAAGCGGATTAAAAGATTATAACGACGGCAGAGATTTATTAAAAGCCGATGTAACTGTTTCGATGTCTGTAAATAAATTTAATTCGCTGTTCGGAGAAGGTAGGGAAGCAAGCGGAAAGATTGTAACCGTCGATATAGGTATTCCGTACGGGGAGTTTGACCGATATAATAAAAGAAATATATATGAAATAGAATCCAGGGATGTGAAAAATATTCTTCCCGAGAGAAAAATAAATTCCAATAAATATACCAACGGCAAGTTATTTATACTGGGAGGAAAAAAAGGGTTTTCGGGAGCGGTTTATCTTAGTTCAATGGCAGCAATGAGAACAGGGTGCGGTGCAGTTATTGCGGGGATACCGGAATCAATAAATAAAATTCTTGAAATAAAAACCACTGAAGTCATAACATTTCCTTTACCCGAGAATAAGAATAAATGTCTTTCCTTAAAAGGATTTGATTTGATTAAGGATAAAATTAAATGGAGTGATGCCGTTTCAATCGGACCCGGGATAGGCAGGGATTCGGACACGAAAGAATTGATAATCAGAATACTCGAGGAATTTGACCATAATTTCATTATTGACGCTGACGGTCTGAATGCTTTACAGGGGAATCTTGACATTTTCAAAAAGAAAAAGAAAAAAGTAATACTGACGCCTCATTACGGAGAATTCTCAGTAATAAGCGGATACTCCGTGAATGAAATAAAAAAAGATGTTTATAAAACTTCTACGGAATTTGCAAAAAAATACAATATTCTGCTTGTTTTAAAGAATTCACCAACAATAATAACCGACGGTAAATATTTTTTCATTAACACTGCAGGCAGGGAAAATTTGGCAACTATAGGAAGCGGAGATGTTTTATCCGGTATTATTTCTTCCGCGTATTCCATTACAAAAGAAGCGGTTATGTCATCTGTTTACGGATGCTATCTTCACGGAAAATGCGGAGATATTCTTTTCGATGAAACGGGCAGCAATTCCACTCTTGCCGGTGATTTGATTGATTATATTCCTGATACTAAATTCAACATTAAATATGAATAAGAAGTTTTATATATATCATTTACCGTTTATTCTTTATCTGATATTAATTTTTGTACTGTCATCTATTCCCGGAGATAATCTTCCTGAGGTCGGATTTGAATTGAATGATAAATTTATACACGCAGGGATTTATTTCATAGCATTTTTACTGTCGTATCTTTCATTTGCAAACATTGAAAAACCGTCTTTCATATCAAAAAATCCATTGGCATTATCATTAATTATAACAATTTTATACGGATTATCGGATGAATTTCATCAGGCACTGGTGCCAAACCGTTCTGCGGAAGTTTATGATTTCTTAGCCGATGTCGGCGGTTCGATGCTCGGAATGATATTAATTATTATTTACCAGAATTATTTAAAACCAAATTTACTGAAACATAAGTTAACGGGTTCAAATTAAAGGCTGAATATGATAAAAACATTTGACTTTCTAAATTCCGTTCCTTTGCTGATTATTTCAATATCGGCAATTATAACAATTTTAATCGGTTCGTTTTTTAAAAAGTCCACTAAAATTGTGTATGCAATCACACTGATTGCTCTGATTGCCGCGATTTATTATTCCTTTGGTTATCTTGATAAGGAATATTTAATTTACAATAATTTTTTGAGAGTAAATAATATTACCGCGCTGTTTTCTATCATTGCCCTTTTTGCGGTACTGTTGAGCACTCTTTCGGCAAAATCATACATTGAGAAAGAGGAGATTGATTTTGTCGAATTTTATTCTCTCGTTTTATTTTCAACTGCAGGTATGCTTATTATGATACAGGCATACAATCTGATTTCGGTGTTCATAGGACTGGAAATGATGTCTTTCTGCTTTTATATACTGGCAGGATTTTTAAGAAAGCGGATTAAATCCAACGAGAGTGCATTAAAATATTTTCTTCTTGGTGCATTTGTGACGGGTTTTTTATTGTTTGGTATTTCTCTGATGTATGGTACAACAGGTTCGATGAGTTACGGAAAAATACTGAATGACCCTTCCGTATATAAAAATCCCGTGTTCTTAATCGGTGCAGCACTTTTTATGATAGGCTTTTTTTTCAAGATGGGTCTTTTTCCTTTCCATCTATGGGTCCCTGACGTTTATGAAGGTGCTCCCACGACTATAACGGGGTTAATGTCAACTGCGGGTAAAATTGCAGCCGTTGGGACAGTAGCCCCTTTCATTGTTTATACGGGTATAGATAATTTCAGATTGATTTTTAGTATCATAGCACTGCTGACAATGCTTGTCGGAAATGTGACCGCACTTGTTCAGTCTAATATTAAAAGAATTCTGGCATTTTCTTCAATAGCAAGTGCAGGATATATAATGGTGGGTGTTGCCGCAATAAATGATTTATCACTCAAAAGTATTTCCTTTTACCTGTTCGCTTACACGCTCATGCAGATTGGTGCTTTTATCGTTGTATCTCTGATTGAAAAACCCGCGGAAGGAATAAATGATTATAGAAATGTTGATATCGCGGATTATAAAGGACTTGCTAAAACTAATCCCCAACTGGCAATTCCCCTGACCATTTTTCTCTTTT
>JAQVHJ010000026.1 GCA_028696285.1 bacterium | reverse complement strand
TAATGTTTTTTCATATATTTACGATTATTGAGATCTGGGTCATGATAATTATTTATATAGTCAGAATCAGTACAAATCTGAATTTTGACCAGTCAAATAAGATTGTTTGGATTGTTCTAATCTTTTTCGGAAGTATCATTACAATGCCGATTTATTGGTATCTATGTATATGGCAGGAGAAATCGGGTAAGTTAATTATGAATTAAAGGAGTTGTTACAATGGAGAATATCCTTGAGAAGTACGCGGATGTAATTGTTAATTATTGTCTTAAGCTTAAGAAAGGTGAGAAGGTGTTTTTACGCGGGACACATTTAGCGGAACCGTTCATGAAGGAGATCTATAAGAAAGCCCTTCAAGCGGGTGCTTTTGTCCATTTCGAAATAGAACTGAATGGTCAACAGAAGATATTTTATGAGTATGCATCGGATGAACTGCTGAAAACGGTTTCGCCTGTAAGGAAATATTTATTTCAGAATTTTGATGCATTAGCAAGTATCCTTTCGCCGTTTAATGTGAAGGAGCTTCAGAATGTAAGCGCGGAGAAGAAGAAGATCGTTAATATTGCTAATACTGAGATAAACAAGCTTTACATGCAGCGTTCTTTCGAAGGTAAGTTGAAGTGGGTAGTTTGTCAGTATCCCTGTGACGCAGCAGCGCAGGAGTCGGAGATGTCTCTTTCGGAGTATGAGGAGATCGTTTACGGGGCGTGTTATCTTTTTGATAAGGACCCTGTTGCGAAGTGGAGGGAAGTTCATGATATGCAGCAGAAGATAGTGGATTTCCTTAACGGGAAGAAGAATGTCAGGTATAAAGGAAATGATATTGATATTGAATTTTCAACAGACGGGCGGGTTTGGCTTAACTCAGACGGAACGCATAACATGCCGAGCGGAGAGGTTTTCACGAGCCCGGTTGAAGATTCAGTAAATGGGCATATCCGTTTTTCATACCCCGGGATATTTATGGGGCAGGAGATTGAGGATATCTCACTTGAAGTTGAGAAGGGTTTGATTGTTTCCTGGGATGCGAAGAAGGGGAAGGATTTCCTTGATCAGTTATTCCAGATCCCCGGTTCAACTCGATTCGGGGAAGCTGCGATTGGCACTAATTACGGGATAAAAAAGTTTACAAAGAATATTCTATTCGATGAGAAACTTGGAGGAACTATTCACATGGCAGTCGGGGCGTCATACCAGGAGACCGGAGGGAAGAATGACTGTTCTGTTCATCTTGACTTCATCGCGGATATGAAAACAAACAGTGAAATAACCGCAGACGGGAAACTCTTATATAAAGACGGGAAATTCGTAATCTGAAAATAAAAGGTGAGTAAATGAAAGGAATTAAATCTGTCAGGTTAATTGGCATTTCATTTATTATCTTGATTTTGCTTTTTTCCGGATGCACATTTACGCTATCGCATCGTGATCACGTTGAGCCGATTAACCTGGAGAAAGGTGAGTACGATCTTGCAGAAGAGTATCTTACTGAATTTATCCAATCGAAAATGAAGAAGACAAAGTCAGTCGGATTGAGTATTGCAGTAGTGAGTGATAACGAGATTATTTATGAAGAAGGATTCGGGTATGCTGATTTGGAGAATGAGATAGAGGTTACTTCAAAAACAATCTTCAGGGTCGGATCCATCTCTAAAATATTTACTGTGCTATCAGCCCTTCAGCTCCAGGAGAAAGGCCTTTTGAATATTGACAATGATATCAGGGAGTATATTCCCGAGTTTTCAATGAAGAACAGGTTTAATAATGAATCTAAAATTACGCTGCGCTCTATAATGACGCATCATTCAGGATTACCTTCTGATTACCTTAAGGAGATGCTCTCCGATTCTCCGATCTCGTATGAGGAACTGGTGACAGAACTTCAAGATTATTACTATGCGTCAGAACCCAATGTAGTTTTATCTTATTCAAATCTTGCAATGACATTGCTTGGTTATGTTGTGGAAAGAGTCAGTCAGGAGAAATTTACGGAATATACTGAAAAAAACATCTTTATCCCGCTTGGCATGCATAACTCAGCATTCAGGTTGGAGGAAGATATGGATCCGTATCTTTCTTACGGATATATGAGAAGAGATGTGTATGAACAGTATGATACATTTGCAGTTCCCGCAGGGTTATTATATTCAAATGCAGAAGATATGGGAAGATTCATTATTGCAATGATTAATCATGGCAAGTTAGAAGATGCTGAAATTATTTCTCAGGCAACTTTTAATGAGATGACCCGGGTACAGAACAGTGATATTCCGCTTGACCTCGGGAATGAGATTGGTTTGGGATGGTTCCTCGATGCGCAGAGTCTACGGGGGTATGAAGGGAAGATCATTCAGCATGGCGGGGATTGGGAAGATTTCCATGCGCAATTAACAATTCTTCCGGATGATAAACTGGGAGTGATTGTAATGACCAACTCATCTTCAGGCGCGGGGATTGTGAGGGAGATCGCATCAGAGGCATTGAAGGTTTACCTGAAGGTTAAGTCCGGTTTTGAATTTCCGGTTGAGGAAGAAGAAGAGAAGATACCTGTAGTAAAAATTGACGGGGAAAAATTCAAGAAATATGAAGGGTATTATTCATTGATCCCGGGAATGGGAACATTTAAATGCGAAGTCAAGGGGGATAAAATCCGGGTCTCCATTGCAAAGTATAAAGGCCTTTTAGAACCGCATCCTGATGACTGGTTTTCTGTAAAGATGGTTCTTCTTAAGTTATTCCGTTTCAAGATAACTGAATTTGGGCAGGTAAGGTTCGGGGAGATAAACGGGCAAACAGTGATTTTTCAGAAGGTTAATGATGTTGAAAGTGTCATGGCAATCAAAATATTTCCGGAAAAAGTCACGGAAGAAATCTGGCTGAACCGTGAAGGGAAGTATGCACCGGTAAATATCGAGGAAGATGAAGGAACCTTAAGTGGTATTGAACAGCTGTTCAATCTGGAAATCGTTGACGGGATCTTGTGCATCGCAGGATTTCAACCTATTGAAGTACTGGATAAAAATACTGCTTGTGTAATGGGAATAGGGCGCAATAAAGGGGATGCGTTAATTTTCCAGGAAGAGGATGGGATTGAATATTTATATTACAGCGGGTATAAATTAAAAAAGAAAGATTAAATATTAATTGAAACACCAGAATAAAATGGGTAATAGTAAGAATATTACACTTAACTCATATGAAAAGAAAGCACTTTTAAGGGATGCTATCCTTGCAAGGAAAGTTGAGATTCTCGAGATTGAAGGGAGATCGGATGATTCGGAAAAATGCCTGAGAGAAATGTTAAGTTGCGCAAAGATTCATAAACAAAAGGATTTTTTAATAAGAACTTTAATTTATTCCTCACTCTTTTATTTCAGGAAAGACGATTATAAATTAAATTATTCTTTTGCAATGAAAGCCTTTAAATTATCGCAGGTGAATAAAAATAAGTATTTCGAGGCAATGTCTCTTATGCTTATCGGAGACAGTTATTATCTTTCAAGTTCTTTTAACAAGGCAATCTTTTGGTATAATAAAGCGGAAAAAATTTTAACTCATTCAAAATGGGATAAACTGAAATTTGAACTGCTCTTGAGTTATACAAACATCTATAACCGAACCGGGCAAATGAAAAAATCTATAGAAGGTTATTTGAAGTGTATCGATATCTCAAAACGCCTGGGGAAAAAAACAACAATGATTGTTTCATACAATAATCTCGCAATGCAATATATGTCTATGCAGGAGTATTCAAAAGCATTGAAATATTTGAATAAATCTTTTGAAATAGCCGAAAAGATTAAATATACTTCTGTCATGTGTACGATTTTAAATAATCTCGGATTGATTTATTTTAATTTAGGTGATTATAATTCTGCCAAGAGATTTTTGAAGGATTCAATTACAGTTGCTAAAAATGTTCAGAGTATCCTTGATATGATCTTGAGTTTGGGGAATCTTGCTATAACATATTCTGCAATTGGTGAATATCAGAAGGCATTTGATAATATTTTAAAAGCAACAGGAATCCTAAGGGATACAGTAAAGAACCCCTATTATTTGTGTTATGGAAATGCCTATTACTCGCTCATTCTCAATCAAAGCGGGAGAATAAAGGAATCAATAATTACAGCAGATGAAGTGATAAATTCATCAGAAAACTTACAGAATTATTCCGCCTTAGTGTTAAGTTGTATTGTGAATGCAAATAATTATTTTGAATTGAATAATTTTGATAAAGCACATGAATATTCACAAAAAGGAATACAATACCTATCGTACTGCCAGGAAATTTCATCTGAAGATTTATATCTCATACATTCCAAGATTCTGAATGCATTGAACAAACAAAAAGAATCAAAAGAATTTCTTCTTCTTGCAAGAAAAATCGTTACAAAAAAGCAATCCGGAATAAAAAATAATAAGAAACTTTTAAATTATTTCCTCCAAAAACAAGTGAATCGTGACATCTTTACTAAAAAATAGGGACGGTTCTTTCATTTTTATCAAAAAAGTCTGTAAATATCAATATGTTGGGAGTACCATTTTTACCTTTTTTAATTCTGTTGTTATAATTTGATCTGATTTTTGAAAAATACTATAAATATTGTATGTGTTTACTTGTGAACTCTGGCACTAAAAATCAATCAGGAGTTTCCCCAAAATTTTGCGGTTAAAATCTATAACTATTGATATATAGGCAAGTAATTAACTTCAGGAAGTGAAACCAATCTGATTTAAAAAAAAGGGTAAATTTTAAAACCTTTTGAATAAATTTACAGATGAATTTATAGTATTCAAAAACATTGCTAATATACAACACAATTAATTATTTTTATGTATGTAGGCAATAGCACCACGTAGGGTGCATTGCTTTGCCCGGGTAATGTCATTGCGAATAAACGAAGTTTATTGTGGCAATCTACCTGGGTGTTATAAATAAATAAACAATTTATTGTTCTTATGTATGTAGGCAATATCACCACGTGGGGTACACTGCTTCGCTAATCACGTTATTTTGTTTGCAAACGATTGTATGTCATTGCGAGAACCGGAGCGAAGCGAAGGGCCGTGGCAATCTATTTAGGTAATGATGCACAGAATAATATCCGGGCTTCAGCCCTTGTTTTAGTCCGATTAATCGGAGTATGGAATCCATATCGGGAATAAATTCCCGATGGTTTGTTATTCAGTATACCGTGGTTAAAACCACGGCCTACGGACATATTTAGAATAAATTCATAAAAAAAAAATTCTTTTTGTAAATAAACATCTCTTTTGATGATTAATTGAACTAAATTAAATAAAAAATGGGGGGACTCCTGAAAATCAATCTATTGACATTAGTATTTATTTGTATTATAATATAAACAGCTCATAAACAATATAAAAAGGAGGGCAACCTATGAGAAAGTTAGAGATTCTCTTTCTTGTTATGGTTCTTTCACTGGGTCTTCTTTTTGGTTGCGGTGGCGGAACACAGAATGCTCCAACCCCGACTCCAACCCCGACTCCAACACCGACCCCGACCCCGACACCGACACCAACCCCGACAACTCCACCAACACCAACAACACCAACACCAACTACGACAACCACGGTCACACCAACTACGACATCTTCATTAACAATTAACAAGACAATTGTTAAACCGCAGGAAGAGATAATTGTTAAGTTTGTTGCCGGTCCTGATTGTGAATCGAGCGCATGGATAGGGATTATCCCTGCAGATATTCCTCACGGGAGTGAAGCAGAGAATGACAAGCATGATATCCGTTACAAATACCTGAGAGATACCAAGGATAATTCATTTGTTTTCATGGCACCGAAGGATCCCGGAAAGTATGATTTCAGGTTGAATAGTTCGGACAGCAACGGAAAAGAGCTTACCTATGTAACCTTCAAGGTCTCAGGCAGCGCAGAAACTGCAGAAGCATCATCCTTAGAATTGAACAAGAAGGTTTATGATGCCGGAGAGAATATTGAAGTTAGTTATGTTGCAGGACCAGAGTGTAAGGATAATGCATGGATAGGAATCATCCCTTCAAATATTCCCCATGGCAGCGAAGCAACAAATGATAAGCATGATGTCCGGTATAAATATATCCGTGATAAAAAATCAGGTATAATTAACTTCAGCGCTCCAACAGAACCGGGAAATTATGATGTGCGTCTAAACGATACAGATAATGACGGGAAAGAGGGTATCTATGTTTCTTTCTCTGTCAGAGACAAGGACGCAAAAGGCCCGACACTTCAATTAAATAAAACTGTATATTCACCCGGTGAAGAGATGGAGATCACTTTCACAGCGCCGGCGCATTTTGATGAGAATGCCTGGGTTGGTATCATTCCGTCTGAAATCAATCATGGGAGTGAAGCAGAGAATGATAAACATGATATCAGGTATAAATATTTAAAGAAGAAGACATCCGGTGTAATTAACTTCAAGGCGCCGGAGAATCCGGGAAAATACGATGTAAGAATGAATGATTCCGATAATGACGGGAAGGAAGTTACATACGTTTCATTCGAAGTTAAATAAAAAATCAATATAGGGGGTATCGTAAAGGTACCCCCGTCTTTTTGCATTTAAAACAATCTGTTTGAAAATACAATGATAATTTATCCGGAAATGTTAATCAGAGATATTTCTGAAAAGAATGCAATTCTACAGGACTTTTTTAATTCAGAGAAAGAAATATCGTAGATGATTAAACTGTCTATTACTATTCAGAAGATCACAATCCTAATTTCATTATGTCAATGGTCGGAATCACGGCATTTGATACAGAAGACATTGGCGAAGATTGTTGAATTGGATCAATTAAAAGTATATCTCCCTGAATTAAAAAAACTTAGCGCATGGATCCATATAAATCATTCTGAATATGAAGAAGCGGAAAATGACTTAATAGAAGGCGTAAGAATCGCCGAGCAATTTAATGAACAGGTAACCTTAGCTGATATTTATATTCATTTAGGGAACTGTTATTTTTATCAGAAGGAATTGAAGAAAGCTTATGAGAATTATAAGATTTCAGAAAGGATTCAATTGAAATTGTTAAAGACAAAGAAAAATAATCAGAGAATTTTATTTATCTACAGTTCTGTTCTTAATAATTTAGGCAGGGTTCTTCTCGAAGAAAGGATGGACTACATAAATGCACTGAAATATTATAAAAAATCAAGTAAAGTATGTTCAAAAATTAACCGGTTCGGGAAAAACAGGGGAGTAATATTTTTAAATATTTCAAAGATCATGATCAAGCAAAAGCAATACACTTCTGCTAAAACATATTTAAACCGGGCCTTGAAGATTTTTAACGGGATTCAGGATCCCTTATGGAAGGCTGAAGCTCTCTTGACTTTTAGCGATTTAAATCTTTCAATTAACAGGATTGATGATGCGATTACGTATCTTAACCAAAGTCTTCAGATAAATAATAAAATAAACTATACAAAAGGATTGCTAAGTGGATATAAAAAACTTGGAATATTATTTCTATTGAAAGATAAAAACCTTACCGCGAAAAAATATTTATCAAAGGCAATAAACATAGCAGAAGAACTACGGGATGAAGAAGAGCTGATTCAAATCACAAAATTAATGAACGAGATTAAAAATTAAATTTCCTTCACCAGTTTTGGTGTTCTCAAGAATGCCAGGACAATGAGGAAGAGGCATAAAGCAGATCCTATCCTTATAATAATTATGACATCGAGATATTCCGATAAAAAACCTGCGAAGAAACTCCCAATTGGCGCAACACCTAAAAACATGAATGTGAAGAAACTCATTACTCTTCCGCGAACATTGTCCTTTACAAGAGTCTGAAGGATAGTATTCGCTGTTGCAACTAAAAAAACCATACTGAACCCAACAAATGGAAGTGGAATAAGTGAGAAATAAAAATTTTTTGAGAATGAAAAAAACCATAGTCCTATCGTAAAAATAAAAGCAGAAACCAGAACCCAACGGCCCCTTTTCTCAATATGACTGAATGCTGCAAGACCAAGCGCTCCTAACAATGCGCCAATTCCATTCACCCCCATTAAGTATCCCAGTTCACGAGAGCCACCGTTAAGTATATGTTTTGCGAAATAGGGGAGGAGAACCGCATACGACATGCCGAACAAACTGAATGTGGCAACAATTAACATTAAATTAAAAACCAATTTATGGTTCCAAATATATTTAAATCCCTCAACGAAATCTTGGAAGGCAGAGTTCTTCTTCTCTCTGACTTTAAATTCAGATTTAATAAAGAACAATGCTATGACTACTCCGACAAAACTTATTGCATTAATTAAGAAAACCCCGGAGATGCCCACAAATGAAATTAATACCCCCGCAATAGCCGGTCCAAGCATCCTTGCTCCGTTGAAAATAGATGAATTCAGAGCAATTGCATTTAACAAATCCTTCCTTCCAACCAGTTCTACAATATATGACTGCCTTGAAGGTCCTTCAACTGCATTTACAATCCCGAAACAAAGAGAGATTATTAAAACATGGTTAATAGTAACAAGATCATTATAAGTCAAATAAGTAATTACAAATGCAAGAACCATTGCTGCAATCTGTGTTATTATAAGAAGGTAACGCTTATCAATCCGGTCTGCAAGAACTCCCGCAGGTAAAGACAGAAAAATTACAGGTGAAAGCGTAATGCCGGAAATAATTCCAAGCCAGAACGGAGAATCAGTCAATTCAAGAACAAGCCAATTCCTTGTAAGAAAATACATCCACGAACCAATCAACGACACCGCCTGAGTAATCCAAAATAGCCGAAAATATTTATGCTTTAACGATGAAAACATTCTGTCAATCATTCAAATTCCTTCATATTTCAAGTATTTTATCATTATTTAAAACATTTTTCAAGAAAAAAAGGGACGGTTCTTTCATTTTTATTAAAATATCCTGTAAGTATCAATATATTGGGGATGCCATTTTTACAAATTTTTAGTTCCGTAATCATTATTTAACTTGATTTAAAAAAAATACTACTAATTCTGTAGGTGTTTACTTGTGGACCCAGGCACCATCAATAATAAAGTTGGAATGGAGCCCAGTAATTTGGATGGGTGTATTTTTTTTCGGACTGCATTAGTTGGATTTGTGCGTTGTGGAATGCGTTAATATAGTTTTGTGTTTTGAGATTATTATAGAAGAAGATGAAGAATTCCTTTGTTGATTTATCGTTTATTTCCCAGAGTGATGAGATGATAAATGGTGTTCCTGAATAGATGAATGCGCGAGTCAAGCCAACGACATCATCCCCATACGGGAGCTGTTTTGTTGTTGATGATGTGAAACTTGAAAATTTTCCTGATTCGCATGCCGACAGGATCACAAGAGAGACTTTAATTTTTGAATTGAATATTTCCTGAACGGTTAAAGCGCCGTCATTTTCTGCGTCTGAAGACAATAGAATTTTTGAATCGAGAGGTGTGTCAGGATGCAGGATTCCGTGAGTGGCGAGATGGATAATTTTGAAATCCTTCGAATTATTCTTGATGAATGTTTCTGTTGCGTCACCTTTAACTTTCACAGTAGTATCCGGAAAGATATTTTTAATTTCATTTGCTTCTTCTTCAGCGAATTCAAGGGGATTCCATCCCTGGGGATAATTTGCATTTGCGCAGATCAGTATTTTTTCCTTTGGATTTGCCCTGTATAACGGGGAGTTTAAGAGTTTAAGAACTCCTGCAGAAGGGAGCATTAAAATTTTATATTTCTCAATCAGGAACTCCGGCTCCGGCATCGTCTTATTTTTAGAATCCTTTTTCACTACAAGCGCATTAAACGGGAGATGATGCAGAGACCTGTGCGGAACAACAGCAATGATCTTTTTCGTGTCAAGTTCGTCTTCTACAGGTTCAATTAAAATTTTATATAGCCAGGATAGATCATCCTGCCATGCAGTATCCAGGATATTCATATTACTTCCGGTAGAAGACGTCCTGAATTTTCTTACCCGGTCTTCTATATCACTTGCGGGAGCAGAGAGTTTTTTATATTTAACTCCGTTTGCCGAAACAATGAATACGAGTGAAAATTCGGTTCCGAGAAAATAATCAAGAAGTATAATATCATTACCGAGAATTGATTTCAACTGCGGAACAGTCACGGGTTTTACGGTATTTATTGATGCATACCCGGGAGCCCATTGATTAATATCGTTTAATATTTTATTTCTCTTTTCGATCAAATCGGAGACGTCCTGTGTCTCAATTTTATTTGCGATCTCCAGAGAGAGTTGCTTCTCTTTCTTTATCATATCCTGCAGAGTCTCATTATATTTTTCTTCCCCGACTATTCTTGTTCCGAGCATGTCGAGGAATGTTTTCGCTTTTGCCCTCTCCACGGTTTCATAAGCCTTTTCAATATCATTAATGCTTAAATATGCACCTATTAATTGTTCATAAACAAAGATTTTATCTTCGAGAAATGTAGAGCGCGACCGTTCAAACGTAATTTGACCGCGGATATCCTCAATTATTTCAATTGCCTTAATAAATGACTTGACAGCTGCTTCATTATTATTCAATGCCCTTTGAGAGATTCCCATGTTAATCAAAGAGAACGCCATACCCAGCCTTAATTTGGCCTTTGTATACGTAAAGTTTGCCTGGACATAACTCTTGAGCGCATCATCGAATTTTTTCTGCCTGTAAAACAGGTTCCCAAGTCCCAAATACATGTTCGCTTCCAGTTCCGGATCTGTCAGATTATTTTCTTTAATAGACTCAGCGATTTTATTATATTCCTTTTCAGCTTCGCCATATTTATTCTGCGCTTCATAAAGGACCGCAAGATTAATTCGTACATGATTGACTCCGATGAAATCATTTTCAGCAGAAAGAATTTTAATTGCGGATCCATAAGAATCCTGCGCCTGTGCATACTGCTTAAGTTCTTTATACAGGGCTCCGAGGTTATTAAATGTATTTGCCCTTTCCCTGGCATTGTTTAATGAATTAAATACCTGCAGTGCCTGAATAAAGTACCGTTCAGCTGTTTTATAATCAAAATACCTCATGTATATATTTCCGAGATATTTCAGAGAGAGTCCTTCATTAAGCGTATTTTTGCCTTTTTCCTGTGTATAGATATTTTGGAATATCTCCTTGCTGTTTTCATAATCACCCTGAACAAATAAATTGATTCCTTCTTCTAATGTTTCGGAACTTACCGATATCGCAAAAGCAAACATTAGGAAAACGAGAAGCATCCTGAATTTCATATTCAACTCATTTTATTTTAGATAATATCAAAATTTCCTGATTATATGGGAGGAATAGTTTCTGTTTTAAATGTGTAATAGCGAGCATCTGATGGACATACTTGCTTTCGGGAGTCTTCTTAACCAGCTGATTAAAATAATAGAACGCATCACTGTACATTTTCTGTTCAATCAGGTATGACCCGTATGAGATATTCAATGTATTCTCGCTGGTGATATATTTTTTCCGCAGGTCCCCGTAAACCCTTGAAAATTCATTGATTTTTTCTTCAGGGAGAATCTTGAAATAAGTTTCCTCAGATGCGAATTCTTCATCCTTCGTCATTACTATCCAGGTATATATCTTATCGGGGATAAGATCCGGGAGTTCCTTTGGAAATTCAAATTCAAATCCCTTCACTTCATTCCTGAAAAGTTCCTTTCCGTTTGAATCTGTTAAAATAACCGTAAATTCTGCAGCACTAACAGCATTCGGGTCAACTGTCCAGAAAAAATGCGGACGTTTTGAAATGGTTGTACTTCTCGGAGAGATGGAGGAAATCTCTTCGCCTTCCCTTAATGAGACGGGGTTTGCAAGAATAGTATTCCTTGTATCGGAAGAGAAGAACTCTGACGATTCTTTATTTTCCTTAGCTCTTGTCGGTTCAATTTTCAAAGTAATTGTTTTCTCTTCGTTCTCCTTAACCGTTAAATAATCGCCATTGGTCATCAGGATGTCTGCGGATGATTCCTTTTCACATTTAATTTTATCATTATTAAGTACTTCGGAACCGACTTCGGCCTTGATCTTTTCTGTTCCGCGTATTATACTAACAGTTCCTTTCAAGTCTGTTATTAATCCCGCGGTCTCTTCAGCATATGCAAATAGGAAAAAAGCAAGAAAGCACAAGACAAATAATGAAATTTTTTTCATCTAAAATCTCCTATTAACAGGTACGGTGCCCAATAGAACGGATGCGAGTATTTCTCCGAGTTCCGATGAGATAACTGCGCATTATGAAGGGCATCGAGCTTATTCTGTTTTTTATCTTTAAGGTTCTTATAAAATTCAATAAAGAGTTCTTTTGTTGAAGCATCATTTATTTTCCAGAGTGTTGCAATGAGCGTAGGAACACCTGCCGTCGCAAAGGCCTTTGAAATGGAAATAAATTCCTTCCCGCTTGAACGGTTCTTCTCAACCGCGGTTTCGCAGGCAGAGAGAACGACTATATCAACATTCTTCCGCATTTTATCGTGACCGGCGAT
>JAQVHJ010000406.1 GCA_028696285.1 bacterium | reverse complement strand
CATCCTTTTGCGATTCTGTGGTTAACAAATCTTCTCTGCGTCCTCTGCGTCCTCTGCGGTTAAAAGTATTTTTTTTTCGAATCACGGTTCACGAATCACGAATCACGATTTATATATTCTCTTCTTAATCCTTATAATCCCTGTCAAATATTCTTCCGCGTTCTCCTCGTTTATAACAAAAAGAAGGGCGTCCGCCCGGACGCCCCTACATATCGTATCAAATGTTGGTAACACAATTCTTTCGAATCACGGTTCACGAATCACGATTTTTCTCTTCAAGTCCTTCATGTCCTTCATGGTGAAAAATATTTTTCTTTCGGATAACGGTTCACATTTTCCATCTCCACTCTCCACTATGTTAAAAATGAAAGAACCGTCCCTGTTTTTTAAAAAAAGTCTATGTAAAAACGCTTTTTTTCTTGAAATATTTGGGGTTTTGTGTGAAAAGTTGTTTCAATTATGGATGTTTTTAGTAATTCTGCGGGTGTTCCGATAAATTTTAATTCGCCGGAGTTAAGAACTAAAATTCTGTCAGAAATATTTAAGGCTATGTTGATATTATGGAAAATACTTAAAATAGTCTTAGCTCGTGCTTTTAAGTCCTGAATTGTTCGGATGATTATTTTGCTGTAGTATGGGTCAAGATGCGAAACGGGTTCATCTAAAAGGAAAATTTGAGGATCCTGATAAAGAATCATCCCTATTTGAACCAGCTGCTTTTCACCTGTTGAAATTTCATTTATATTTGACTTTAGTAAATTGTGTAAATTTAGGTAAGTTGCCGTTTGTTCGAATTTTTTAGGGGAAATATTTGAAATATACCTCCCCATTTCGATTATTTCTGAAACGGTATAGTCATAAAGAGAATTAAATTCCTGCTGCATTAAACCAATCTTTTCAGAAATCTCTTTCCTTGAAAAATCTTTAATATTGACATCATTTAATATAATTTCACCGGAAAAATTCTCTGAAACTCTATTGAGGCATTTTAACAGGGTTGTTTTCCCGGCGCCATTCGGACCAATGATAGAAACAATCTCAGGTTCTATAACTGTAAAAGAAACTCCCTTCAGGATCTCCTTTGAGTCTATTTGATATTTAAGGTTTTTAACTTCTAACTTCATTACCTGCCTTTCCTGAGTAAGGTTAAAAAATAAGGACCTCCGACTAACGCAGTTATAACTCCTATTGGTATAATCACTCCGGGTATTACTAACCTTGAGATTAATTCACAAACTATTAGAAATATTCCACCACCAAAAATACAGAAAAAGAAAAGTGGCTTATGCTTTGGACCTAAAATCCTTCTGAAGATATGAGGAATTATCAATCCTATAAATCCAATTATCCCTGTCAGTGAAACGGCACCGCCAACCAAAACTGAAATCAAAACAAAGTACAAACTCCTGATTTTATTTATATCTATTCCTAAAGATAGACTTGAAGTATCACCTAAAGACATAACATCTAAATACTTTATTGTTGGTAATATTAATAAATATACTATTAAAGATAAAACAGAAAGTATCAGAATTAAATCTATTCTGAACACTTCAAGATCACCAAGGAACCAGCCCATTATCCCATGAAATTCTGAGGTTTTTGAAATAGAAAGAAGAAAAACCATGACTGCAGAGAAGATACTTCCGACAATAACCCCGGAAAGAATCAATCTTAAAGGATCTGAACGCCCTTTAAAATATGAAAGCGAAAACACTAAAAATATAGAAATAACTGCTCCGCTAAAAGAAAACATCATTAAAGACCAATAACCTAATACTTTAATTATACCAAAATAAATACCGATACATAGGCCTAAACCAGCACCAGATGATGTACCTAAAAGGTAGGGTTCCGCAAGAGGATTCCGGGTAATGGCCTGGAATATCATACCTGATACAGATAATAAACCTCCTATTAAAAATGCGGTTATTATTCTGAATAATCTTATTTTTAATATAAGTAAATCATTTCCAGATAATGAATTATTTAAAAAATTAAAAAAAATCGAAAAATTATCATTAAAACTAAAAAACAATGAAAAAAATACAGAAAATAACAAAAGAAAAAATAAAACACAAGTGGTCATTATTGTTTTTTTCATTCTAACCTTCTGTTCAATTCTTCCATACCATCCAATAAACGTGGACTTGCTCTCAAAAGCAGATCAGGATTAATATCCACTACTATCTTTTCTTTTTTAACTGCATTAACTTGAGACCAAATCTCCGAACGCTTAAGTTCATTCATAATTTCATCTATATTATTTACCCCAACAAATAGTAGTATATCAGGATTCTCTTGAAGTATCACTTCAATATTAATTTTACTATATCCTGATATATAACCTGAGGCAATGTTCTTAAAATTCATTTCTTTCAGAACTGAGTCTAGGATTGTGTCTCTTCCAACAACCATTAATGGATCCCACCAAATAATTGCCAAGACTTTAAGGCTTTTTTTCATTTGATTTAATCTAATTGAATTCAACCTTTGCTTTAAATTATCTTTTTTAAGATTCGTATTATTGGATGTATTTGTTATTGTTCCAAGAATATCAAATACTGAGAACATCTCTTCAAATGAATTAATGTAAAGTTCCAAAACAGGAATTCCGAGCTGCATTAGTTTTTCTGTTGTCTTTTCCTGAACCAATCCTGTTGAAATGACCAAATCCGGATTTAATTTAATTATCTTTTCAATATCAGGACGTTGAAAATGCCCTACAATTTGAATATTACTCACCTCTTCAGGATAGTCCGCCTCAATAACACGACCAACAATCAGGTCTTCAAGGTTAAGGTAGTAAAATATTTCAACTAAATCAGGAGCTAAAACGACTATTCTTTTAGGATCTTTCGGAATTGAAATGGTATTTCCCCGAAGATCAGTTATAAGAATATTATCTT
>JAQVHJ010000405.1 GCA_028696285.1 bacterium | reverse complement strand
TGATCCGAGGATGTACTTCCCGATCATCATTGTTATTTTGACAGGATTGTTATTTGTAATTATGGGTATCTGGGTATTCAAGAGAATATTTGGCCCGTTAAAGATAAACCAGGTTACCCGTAATATTACGATAGGGAACATGTACTTATTCAACAAAACCCTTGAATTAGAACGTCTGCAATTGATAAAGTACTCTATTAAACCTTACGGGAAGAATCAAAAACCTACACCGACAGTATCTCTCGTATCTGCTGAAGGTAAGGAATTCAATGTATTTATGGATTATGATGTTCAATTAGCAAAGGATTTCGCTGCGGAATTTTCAGAGATAACCGGGAAACCGTTAACAGGAATTGATTAGAGATAAAGTTATTTATCATTGTTTTAAATTGATTTGTATTTCAAAATCAGTTATAATAGATATGAAATAAAAAAAAGAGATTGAATTCAAAAATGAATGAATCGATAGAGAATAGGAATGAATCTGTTTCAGGGGAGATTAATGCTCCGAAATGGATTTACTGGTTCAGTCTTGCTTCACCTGTTCTGATCTTAATATCGCTTTTTCCCTTCTTTGAAGTGCCAGAGTGGCTTGAAACCATAAGCGGAATGATAGGGATCTTTAATTCGTGCATTCTCGGTCCGGTATTGGCGTTTCTTATCTTTTTCCTCTTCAGTTTCCGGAAACGCCCAGCGGTAAAGGAGATTATTTCAAAGGTGATTGTGATAAATATTATCGGAATGATATTATTTTCCTGCGCCAGTATGTGGGTCATAGACAGCAGGATTGAGAATGCAAAGGAGAGATGTACTCCCTTGATCAGTGCAGTTGATAAATACAATTCAGAGAAAGGTGAATATCCCGAGAATCTTCAAGTTCTGATTAATGAGAAATATTTAATTGAGATCCCTGCGACAGAGATGTCCGGCTGGAATGATTTTTCATATATAAAAGTAGCTGAAGATGGGATCAATGAATATATAATCAGTTTCAGATGTGCAACAGTTCCGTTCTATTTTTATTCAGCGGCCTATGCGACATTCATATATTCAAATGGAGAATGGGGAAAGACAGAACCTAAAGATTAATTAAGATATATCAGGAGATTTTACGTGGATGACTGAACAAGATGATTTAATAAAGAAACAACAGGAAGAGATAGAGTATTTAAAGAAGAAAATCGAGCAGTATGAACAGCAGCAGAAGGTAACCTTAAGCAGTATGTCGATTACACAGGTTCCTTCTAATGAAGGGACATTTACCATTAAAGGTTTGGAAGAAGCTGTGATTCACATCGATGAAAAGAACAGGGTAAAATACTGCAACTCACAGTTCCTGAAACTGATCGGATGTTCTCACAAGGAAGAGATCAAGGGTAAGGAAATCACGGACAGTGATTTTCCCGGTTTCTCAAAAGAATTTCTCCTCGCTATTATAGGCAGCGCACAGACTTCCGGGAAGGTGTTTGTAACAGAGCGGAGAACACCGGAGATAGTTGAATTTATGTGTTCTGAGGATAAGGAGAAGTTCAAGAGTGAAGGTCCGCTTTTAAGGTATGTCGTAACTCCGCTGGAGTCAGGGATTCAGATAGTTATACAGGATGTTTCAAAGGTGCATTGGCTTGAAACAACATTCGGGAAGTATGTCTCTCCGAAGGTAATTCAGCAGATGCTGTTCATGGATGAAAACCAGATAATGACTACAGAACGGAGGAGACTAACAATTCTATTTGCGGATTTAAGGGGCTTCACGAAAATGTGCCAGGAGATTACACCTGAAGAGATTGTCGAGACCTTAAACTCTTACCTTTCCAACATGGTAAATATCATAGAAGCGAATGACGGAACGATTGATAAGTTTGTCGGGGACGAGATAATGGCATTCTGGGGTGCTCCTATAAATGATGAATTCCATGCATTGAAAGCATTCGTTACCTCAATCGAAATGCAGAAGGCGCACCGGGAAATGATGAAGTCGAGACTCTCGAATAATAAGATAATGCCCCCCATCGGGATAGGAATTGCTGCAGGTGAAGTGGTTATAGGAAATATAGGCACCCCGAAAAGACTTGATTTTACCGTTCTCGGGCATACAGTAAATCTTGCAGCGAGGTTATGCGGGAAGGCAGAGAGCGGGGAGATCCTTACAACAAAGGAGACACATACATTTGCAATGGATGCATATAAGAATTATAACCAGAAAGCAGTTCCCAAAATGAAGTTTTCCGGTAAGGGAAAACTCGAATTGAAGAATGTAAAGGAAGCAATTGAAGTATTTTCAATTAATTATTAATATACTATAAAATGAAATATATATAAAACAAAGACACAAAATGAATCAGGATAAGAACTTACTATTTGGTGTGATTGCTGTTCAGATGGGGTTTGTTACGCGTGAGCAGATGATAGATGGAGCATCTATCTGGGCTGCGAACCAGGAGAAGGAGCTTTCGATCGTTTTTCTGGAGCATGGCTGGATTAAAGAAGAAGAGAAGGAGATTATAGGTAAGCTGATAGAAGTCCAGATAAAGAAGCAGGGTGGCGCGGGAAAGGTTTTGGAAAGCTTGGGTGGAACGGAGGCGGTTCATAAATCGTTTGCAGGATCAGTTGTCGTAACCGATTCCGGTGCAGTATTACCGTCTCTTGGTGTGTCGGAGGAATCGAGTGATTCTGAAACTGCAGTTGATGATCTGACAAATAGTGATAAGCTGACAGTTGAACACCCCGGAAGATATACTATAAAAGGAGAGAAGGGCCGTGGAGGTATCGGGAAGGTTCTTGTTGCATTTGATTCGCATCTCGGAAGGGAGATTGCGGTAAAGGAACTGATCTCATCTGAAGAAGGCGTGATTGAAAATAAGCAGACACCCATAAGCAAGACAGCTGCGATGGTCGCGCGATTCCTTACAGA
>JAQVHJ010000404.1 GCA_028696285.1 bacterium | reverse complement strand
GTTAATCGCTGTGTCAAATCCAAATGTATAGTCTGTGGCATTGACATCATTATCTATGGTCTTAGGAACCCCGACAACATTCAAACCTGTCTTGTATAATTTATTCGCGACTCCTAAAGTATCTTCGCCGCCGATGGCGATCAGGACATATAACCCCAATTCCTTAAAATTATTTATGACAGTCTGCTCACCGTCTTTTTTCTTGTAAATATTTGTCCTGGAACTTCCTAAAATAGTCCCGCCTTTTGTATGAATATCACGGACATTGTCAATGTCAAGTTCTTCGTAATCCTTTTCTAATATACCGCGCCAACCCTCATGAAATCCGTAAACCCTGTACCCGCTCTTTTTCGCTTTGTAAACAATTCCTCTAATAACAGCATTCAACCCCGGAGCATCACCGCCGCCGGTTAATAATCCAATGATTCTATCTTCGGACATATGAATACACCTCCATAATTTAGTTTTAGATTATATTTTTTAATTATACTTCAAAACACAATAAATGTCAAGAAAAATCAGTAACTGTAACCTGTAATCGGTAAATCGAAAGAATTGTATTACACACATTTGATACAAACGGTGAACGGTGAACGGAAGACGTGAACCGTGATTCGTGATTCGTGATTCGAAAAACGAAAGAATTGTCATTGCAAGAAGAATTCGAAGAACTCGACGTGGCAATCTATTAATGTATTACACACATTTGATACACAATGTAGGGGCGAACGGCGTTCGCCCGTATCATCGGAAATAAATACTGCAATATTACCCAATAAAAACATTATTTAATAAACAATAATTGTACAGGCGGGCGGCGAGGACACATCGCTGCGCTTGCTAGATCTTGCGATAACGCCCGTATCACCTGAATATAATACATCGTCAGGTTATAACACGTTCACCGTTCACCGTTCACCGTTTACCTATAACTTAAAATTTGGCAGCGTTAAATTTTATAGGCAATTAATATATTTTCACCTACAGGTTTCCCGTCCCTGCGGTATGAAAAGAATAGTTCTTTATTTTTGAATGTTGAAAGATTCACAGAAAAAATATTTGCGGGATTAATTCCAATTTTAGATAGTTGATTATTCACTGTTGCACTGATATCAATTTTAAATTTCTCTCCGGCCTTTTTATAAACCAAATTATCTGACTCTTTATTCTCTTTAAACTTTTCTATTACATCATTTCCCACTTCATAATTATCCATGTCAATTGCAGGCCCGAGAACTATCTTGATGTTCTGCAATTCACCGCCTTTCTCTATAACTGAATGAACTGCATTTTTAATTATGTTCAGTGCGGTTGATCTCCACCCGGAATGAACTGTCCCGAATATCCCGTTCTTCTTTTCAAAAATAAAAACAGGGAGGCAGTCCGCAAAGAAGGAAATGAGAGAGATCCTCTCTGCTGTTGTAATTAATCCGTCTGCGCCTTTAACTAAATTTACAGGTTGCTCAGAAATATTCAAATCATCTGAGATAAATTCTATTTTATTTGAATGGACCTGTTCCCCTGCAAACCTTTTCATTCCGGAAATACCTAATTCCGAAAGAAGTAATTCAAAATTCTTCTTTACTTTTTCCGGGGAATCTCCACCCCTTGCATAGAAGTTAAGAGACCTGAACGGACCGGAACTGACGCCGCCGATCCTTGTTGTATAAAAAAATTTAATACCGGTATTTTTGGTAAGAGTATCAGAAGTTATGAGAAGGAGATTCTCTGTCTGTTTAAAAACAAACGGACGGGAAGGGGTTTTGAAGAATAACTCAGTCGTCATATATATTTGGTTTTGGGTTTCACTTCAATAATACCTTCAATTGTTGAAAGTAATCGAAGAACCTCTTCTATTGCATTGATGTTATTAATAAAGATTGTCAATCTCCCCACTACAAACCCCCCTCGTTTATTCTTCAGTTCAATATCCCCGACTTCCTGGTTGGTTTTAACTAATTTTTTCAGGATTTCATTCTTGATCCCGAACTTATCTTCGGCTTTGATCTCAAAATATACGGGAATCTTTTTTATCATCTGTTCCGTGTCCCAGTATGCATACAGGATTCGCTCATCATTATTCAGGAATCGTGCAATCGTCGGACAATCCTTTTTATGCACAGAGATCTTATGGTTGTATGTCACGAATCCCACAATCTCATCCCCTTCAACAGGCATGCAGCACTTTGCGAACTTTAATTGAGAGGAATCAAACCCGTCCACTATAACTTTTGAGATTGATGTCTCCCCTGTCTCCGGAACAGTCTCGTCCTGTGTCTGCGAAGAAGAATCCGATGGTAGTGAAACACCTTTTTTACGTGTATCTATTAACGTTTTCCGGAAATATTCAATTAATTTACTTGATGAGAATGTTCCGTAACCGAGGTTTTCATACAACTTCTCCATATTCTTCAAACCCCAATGCGTGAGGTTGGACTTGACATCGGAAAGCATTATTTTCTTATCATATTTATCTTCAAAATTCTTGATCATTTCGTCAAATATCTGCTTTCCTTTTTCAATCAGCTGCTTATCATGTTCCTTTATCCATTTTTTTATCCGGGACCGGGCGCGGGATGTAATAACAAACTCAAGCCATCCTACTTTGGGAGATTGATTCTCCGCAGTCAGGATGTCAACTACATCCTCATTCTTCAATACTGTATCTATCGGGGACATCTTCCCGTTGATCTTTGCCCCGGAACAATGATCACCTATATCACTGTGGATGGAATAAGCAAAGTCAACCACGGTCGAATTTAACGGCAATTCCTTATATTCACCCTTCGGCGTTGAAACATAAATTCTTTCATCTATGAATTCAAGTTTTAAGTACTGAAGGAACTTATGAATATCACCTTCATTCATCGCCCATTCAAGAACATGCTTGTACTCACCCCAGAATTTATCTATA
>JAQVHJ010000403.1 GCA_028696285.1 bacterium | reverse complement strand
TACGTTGAAACTCAAGGATCGCCTGAAGAAAAGGAAGCATATAAGCAAATGAACTTGTTAGATTTCGAATGACGGCAAACGGCGCGAACATGCCCCGCTGCTTGCAGCGGGGTGCGCTGTTTGACTAAAGCGTTTTTTAATCCACTTGAATCTAATTTGGTTTTAACTTCGATAATACCTCTAACATTTGCCGGTGTTGTAACTATAAAATCCCCCTCTTCAAAAAGTAAAGGATACCTATTATCGTAGACAATTATATCTATTTGGTTTGATATTTCTGTCTGATTATGTTCTCTTCTTAGAATAAATCCAGTTCCAACATCGATGTTTTTTGGCAGGAATTTCCTCAGTACACTTCTTAATACTGTTTCCTTGTACCTTCCCTCTTCACTCCAGTGCGCGCTACCTATTAGATTTCTAACTCGATTTTTTGTAACATCAAGCTCACTAGTTATTGATTCATGAAATTTCCTTGGATCTATCAGCGAATTTTTTGATGGCGACATGAGTTATTAAATGATGGTTTGAATTAATAAAGCTTCTTGCACTTCTATGTTTAAAATTTAGCAAATTAACGGCATAAAAACCGAAATGTCAACGGCGGTCTTAAAAAAATGCTCAATTATGCCGGAGTGAAACGGCGGCAGCACACTCACCCCGCAAGCTGCGGATTATCACGATTAAAATTGAATTGGTTTCTAGTGCGCCATAACATCAATTTCAAGAAAGAACTCGAAGAAGAACATCGATGGTTCAACATTTCTATTCAAAACTTGTGTTATGGTGCACTAGTTAACAACTCCGAGGAACAATGATTCAAATTTAGCATTCAATTCGTCGATTATATCGTTATCAATAAGTCTATGTATATCATTTATATCTAATAAAATTAGATATATACCTTCACTAAATAATTTATAAGCTTCGTCCATTGCGCCCTTAGTAAATCCATGAGAAGATATTATTAGCCCCGCATTGCAGAATTCATCCGGTTTTTCTCTAATCCTACTTCCTAATTTTTCAATTATTTCTACATCAGCAGGAGCCTTAGTGTTTTTGCATTCCACGAATAAAAATTCTCCTATTTTCGGGAATAAACCCTTTTTTGATTTATGTTGAATTATTAAATCAAATTGTTTATTTTTAATCTTGCGACCCTTTTTAATTGAAAGATCGTCTGATAAACTTAGAACCTTAAACATAATGTCTTCGAACTGTGAACCTTTATCTTTTCCATTATAATTAACAACTTGGGACAATTTATCTTTTAAAGAAGATTTTTTATATATTAAACTTTCGCATATTTCGACATAGTTATCCAATTCATTTATGGTCTCTAAAATTATCTCATCTCTATGCAAAATTTTTAAATTATGATCGATACTTTCCAATTTTTCTAAGAATACATCCAATGAATTATTATTAATAATTAGATCATGATTGATCTCCCATATCTTACTCCTTCCAAACAAGTCAATTTCTTCCCTTATTTCGTCTGCACGCCTAATTAAGGAAGAATTTTCATTATAGGTCTTGTCTGCACGATAACGAAAAAATAATCGCATTTTATTTAACAAATTTTTTAAATTATAAAACGGTGCTAAAAACCCGCATCCTGGGAATTCTTCATAGTACCCTAGTATAGATGCACTGACGTGATGTACAGTTTCAATTATTGAATTTCTACAGTTAGGATAATCTAATGCATTATTATAATTTTTTGCATTTTTCAAGTTTTTAAATACTCTATCCATATTATATTTGATAAAAGGTTCAGGTTCTTTTATATTGAATACCCATGGATGAGGTGGTTGCGTTGCTAAATCTCTTACTAAGTACTGTAGAGTTTGATTATGTATTTTATATATTCCTAGCTCTTGGACAATTCTCATCACTTCGTCTCGCATTTCGTTTCGTTCTTTCTTAGAGAATTTTTTTAATATATCCGCTTTATTTCTATCGGTTATCTCAGAGAATACTTCAGGGATAATACTATTTTCAATAATTCCATGTCTTAATTTATCAAACCGTCCATCTCGATGAATTATTTTGATAGGTCCTTCAGGGTTTCCATATTTCCTCAGGTAGAGATCACCCCATATTTGGCATTTTTGGGCGTTTGCCGTCACATCATTCCTTGTATGCAATACATATAAGCCGGTGCTTACGAGTCTTCGGATATCTGATGTTTCTACGGTTGAGCCCTCGGGGAATTCCATAATTTTTTCTATAACCATATCTAAGATATGAATGGAATAATTTAATGGAACTCCGATATTAGTTAATGAATAAATTATCTTTTCTGATACAAATATAATCTTTCCGTCAGATGACCTCTTCTTGGAGTCAATAAAAATAATTCTATTAGCAATATTTTGATCTATTTCCTCAAATAAATTTTTTAGTGATTGGGAGATTAGGTCGAGATTTTCCATTTTATCAGTCCATTATCTATCCAGCCAGCATTTTGAATAGGCAATGAAAGTATATAAACATAATCCATGTTGCTCCAGTAACAGCTCTTTGCTATATCACCGGCGGCTTAAAAGTGCCCAATTTCGGCAAATCAAGAACCCCACCCTAAAGGACGGGGTATGCTTCGGGCTGCGCGCTGCCGTTTTCCGGAATTCAGAAATCATCCAGTCTTAGTTGACCTGATTCCTTTGACTTGCACAATAAGACCACTGGTTTGGCTTTTCCCTGAGACTCCCTGATATAGTGCGCAATTGTGTCTGCAGTCACATTTCCTACAGAAAGATAAAATTTGCCGCTTGACCATAGATTTCCACCCCAATAGCGTCTTTTCAATTCAGGATTAAGCCTGAACAATCGATAAGAACTGCTTCCTTTCAAGTATTGAACAACTCTTGATAGAGATATTCTAGGACGGAATTCCAGGAACAAGTGAACGTGATCCTCTACAAT
>JAQVHJ010000402.1 GCA_028696285.1 bacterium | reverse complement strand
AAATATTTTACTTGAAGTTGAAACGCAGAGATCTATTGCATGCAGGTATAATTGCTGCAATTACAGGAATGTTATTCAATGCATTGTTTACTAATAGTTTTCACCAGACTGAGGTGCTTGTTATTTTAACAGTTTTGATCTCGATTTTATTTATGACAGACGCGAAAGTGATTACAATTAAATTTTTCCAGAATTTAAGAACGGACTTTAAATTTGTTTTTGCAGTCTTTCTTTTTTCATTTATACTGATGACCTGTATGATGCTGATATTATTCTCTTTTGAATTCAATAGACATTACAAGTCACAATTAAAATTAAAATCAGGAATTTACTTTTATAAAGCAAAGATGTTTTCGGGAGCAGAGCGTGAATTGACAGAGTCCCTGATTTATAATCCCGGAAACGCAATTTCACATCTTTATCTTGCAACAGCATTCTTTAATAATGAGAAACATTTTCTTGCAATTGAAACTGCTCTCGAAGGATTGAAATATCTCGGCCATCCACAGTATGAATATATCCTTGGAATCAGCTACCTGAGAACAGGGGAACCATTAAAGGCACTTGAACATTTGGAAAGAGCACGGGTGCTTTTCCGGAATAACAGGAAAATAGAACTCGATATTGCAAAAGCATATTGTGACTTGGGTAGATTTGAAAAGGCAAAGGAAATCGTCTTAAAAGTCTATGAAGAAGATCCTGAAAACGTTCTGTGCTTAATGCTGTATGCGCTTATCCTTGAACAAGAAGGAAATTACGAATCTATGATCAAAATCCTCCAAAAAATCCTCCTATTAGAACCCACAAACATCTATGCAAGTAAGAAATTATTCGATTTCCGCCAGAATCATTAAAAAAACAGGGACGGTTCTTTCATTTTTATCATAGTGGAGAGTGGAGGGTGGAGCGTGATGATGGAAAATGTGAATCGAAAGAAAAATATTTTTTCACCGCAGAGGACGCAGAGTTCGCAGAGAATTTTTTTAACCACGGATCACGCGGAAAGAATTACTTAGTTGATTTTAAGATGAATTTGATATACTGAACCAAAGAGCGAAGGATACTTAACAATCATTTGAATGTAAATATTTTTTACCATGAAGGACATGAAGAACTTGAAGGGTTATGCATGTAAACAAAATAGTTGCTTAGAACCAAAAAACGAATGATATTTAGAGAGCGATTGAATGTGATTTTAACAGGGACTTGTACGAGACTAAATAATTAAAAAGATAAATACTTACTTGGTTGATTTTAATTAAAAACAATATTCTGAACGAGAGACCAATAGATACTTAAAAATACAGTGAATGTAAAATATTTTTTCACAGGGATGAACGGGATTAAGAAGAGAATATATAAATCGTGATTTGTGATTGACGAATCGCTTCGCTTGCTAGATCTCGACTTCGTCTCGATAACGTGAACCGTGAAACGAAATACAAAAGAATTTTTACCATGAAGGACATGAAGAACTTGAAGGGTTATGCATGTAAACAAAATAGTTTCTTAGAACCAAAAAACGAATGATACTTAGAGATCGATTGAATGTGATTTTTCACCACGGAGAACACGGAGAACACGGAGAGAATATTTATAATTGAAGATTGTAAATTGATGATGCACCACGTAGGGTGCACCATTTCGAAATTAAAATTGCTTCGAGCTTAAAATTTGTATTTCTCATATTCATTCCACCTTCCACACTCCACCTTCCACCTACCACTAACAAAGTAGTCCCGATGGAGATTCAACGTAATCGGGGAAGGACATGAAGGACATGAAGAGAAGAATCGTGATTCGTGAACCGTGATTCGTGATTCGAAAACGAAAGAATTGTATTACAAACATTTGATACACATCGTAGGGGCGTTTCGTTTAAGGGTAAACCTATTATGGTTTACCTCCACGGAAGCCCCTCTTTTGGTTTTAAACATGAAGAAAAAAGAGAGAAGAATTTTTAACCGCAGAGGACGCAGATAAGAAATATAATTTTGAAGAATTAAATATTTATCCATCCCGTAGGGATAGAACGATATTAGCCCACCTTTTCAATGGTGGGTGTGAATAAAAAAGAAAGTATTGCAGAGCTCAAAAAAAATTCAGAAACAAAAAATAATATTTATGTAATGTTTATTTTACCGATTACAGGTCACAATGAATGTTTCAGAGCAACCTTAATCAACAGGGAACTGAAGGGAACGAAAGGGAAAAAATATATAAGATTGAAAATTATGAATATAGCTTTGTAAATAACCGTGCGGATGTCTAGAGCACGTGATACTTAACCAACAGAAGAATGTAATTTTGACAGGGATTATAAGGATTAAGAAGAGAAGATAAAAATCGTGATTAGTGAACCGTGATTCGAAAGAAAAATATTTTTTTACCGCAGAGGACGCAGAGTTCGCAGAGAATATTTCACCGCTGACCACGCTGACCACTCGGAAAGAAATACTTAGTTGATTTTAATATGAGAATGATATACTGAACCAAATAGCAGTTGATACTTAGACAGCTAAAGAATGTGCTTTTTCACCATGGAGCACACGGAGCACACGGAGAGAATAATATAAGATTGAAAATTGATTTAGTTCTTTAAAATTACGATACTTGGAACCATTAAGCATTCGATACTTCTCAAGCAATTGAATGTGTTTTTAACAGGGACTTTTACGAGACTTGTAAGAGAAAAAAAAATTAAAAGAAAAGATAAATATAAATAAACAGGGAACTAAATGGAATGGATGGGAAAAACACTGCGCATTTAAGATTAATAGTGCACCACGTGGGGTGCACTACTTTTAATTTTAAATTGAAAATTTGCAATATAGCATTTATGCAAATGTTGCGGATGTTTAGAGCGATTAGTACTTATATAACAGATGAATGTGAATTGGAACCACTGAACACACCGGAGACACGATGAGGAA
>JAQVHJ010000025.1 GCA_028696285.1 bacterium | reverse complement strand
GGATTGAAAAATGAAAAAGATTCAAATTAACAACGCATTGATCTCAGTATATAATAAGGACGGGATCTTTGAACTGTCGGAATTTCTCCGGGACAAGGATATTAACATGATCGCTTCCGACGGAACAGCCGAGTATCTTAATCAGAACGGGATTAACGTTGAAAAGGTTTCGGACTTTACAGAGTTCCCGCATTTACTCGGTGGGCGCGTGAAGACACTGCATCCGAAGATCTTTTCCGGGATCCTTGCAGACAGGGATAATCCGGAACATACAAAGGATATGGAAGAGAACGATATTCATAGTATTGAACTTGTAATAGTAAATCTATATCCGTTCACGGAGAAATGCGGTGAGATGAAGGAGATTACCGAACTGATTGAGTTGATAGATATCGGCGGGGTTGCATTGCTCCGTGCCGGGGCAAAGAATTTCAGGCACTGCCTTGTTCTAAGCGATCCCGGAGATTATAACGATTTCATTGCGCATTATACGGAGAATGACGGGATTACCCCGGAATATTCGGCAAGACATGCGGCAAAGGCATTTAAGTACACATCATATTACGACTGCTTCATTGCAGGAACATTGGAGAAGCGGAATAATTGCTCAGATGAAAATATCTTTTCGATGCCGTATATTCTTGAAAGTAAGTTACGGTACGGTGAGAATCCGCATCAGGAAGCGGGATTATACAGGGACAGGACATATACCGGTGATTCAGTTTTTAATTATGAACAGATTCAGGGGAAGGAACTGTCATTTAATAATATCCTTGATATTGACATGGCGATCAGGATCAATGATTATTTCCGTGAAGCTAATTGTGTAATTATCAAGCATAATAATCCCTGCGGATTCTGTGTAGGCCGTGCGGAGATCAATACATTCCATAAAGCCTGGGATTCCGATCCGGTTTCTGCTTTCGGGAGTATCATCGGATTTAATTACGAGGTTGACAAGACATTAGCTGAGGAGATATTCAAGAAGTTTATTGAGGTTATTATATGCAGGAGTATCAGCGATGAAGCTCTTGAGATCTTGAGTAAGAAGAAAAATTTACGTGTTTTAGTCAAGCGAAATAAAGAATTGAAGATGCTTGAAAGCATGGATATAAGGCAGATCAAGGGCGGTGTTTTAATCCAGGACGAAGATACGAAACTGGAGATGAACGAGGATCTAAAGCAGGTTACTAAGGCAAAGATGAAGAAGGACCGGATGAACGATATATTTTACGGGTTGAAACTGATCAGGTTCTTCAAGTCCAATTCAATTTTATTTATAAAGGACGGTCAGCTACTTGGAGCCGGTTTCGGGCAGCCGAACAGGGTTGACTGTGTCAGGTTAGGTATAGAGAAGGCGGGGGAGAAGATAGAAGATTCAATTATGGTTTCGGATGCATTCTTCCCGTTCAGGGATTCGATTGATTTAGTTAAGGATTTGAACCTGGCTGCTGTTATTCAGCCGGGCGGCTCTGTAAAAGATGAAGAAGTAATAAATGCCTGCAATGAATTTGAGATACCCATGTACTTCACAGGTATCAGGCATTTTAGACATTGACGGTAAATGGTCAACGGTAAACGGTGAACGGTTAACGGTTGAGATTGCTTCGTTGGCTTGCAGCCTCCTCGCAATGACTAATGGCGTTATTTGGTTTGCGGACGTGTGTATGTTATTGCGAGTGAAAGCATGAAATGCTTGAGCGTGGCAATCTGGAAAATCAGTTCTAGTTCTAGATATAGTTCTAGTTGAGATTGCTTCAGTCGATTGCTGGCGCAATCTCCCTCGCAATGACGAATGATGTTATTTGGTTTGCGGACGTTTGTATGTCATTGCGAGCCGAAGGCGTGGCAATCTATATTTTCGAATCACGGTTCACGAATCACGATAAAGGAGTCAATATATGTCGATAGTTGCTGTTGTTGGTCTGCAGTGGGGTGATGAGGGGAAGGGAAAGATCACGGATGTTCTTGCATCGGGGTCCGACCTTGTCGTCAGGTTCCAGGGCGGAGCGAATGCGGGACATACCCTCGTAGTGGGGGATAAAATTATACGAAGTCATTTAATTCCTTCGGGGATTCTCTATCCGAAAACTATTTCTGTGATAGGCCCGGGGTGTGTCTTCGATCCGGAGATATTTGAGAAGGAACTTAATACATTAAAAGACCTGAAGGTAAAGACCGGAAAAATTTTAATCAGCAACCGTGCGCATGTTGTTTTCCCGTATCATAAATATTTTGACGGGATTAAAGAAGAATACCTGGGGAAGAATGCAATCGGAACGACGAAAATGGGTATAGGCCCCTGCTATTCAGATAAGGTGAACAGGATCGGGATAACGATAGGGGATATTGTTTCCGGCACGGACCTGAAACCGCTTCTTCAAAATAGTTTAGATGAAAAGAATTTCATGATAAAGAGCAGGTATAATAAAAAACAGATAAACATAAAAGACATGCTCAATTGGATAGATAAATACAGGGAGTTGATCAGGAAATTTACCGGCAATGCTTATGAGCTGGTAAATGATTACGCATCACGCGGGAAAAAAATCCTGTTTGAAGGCGCGCAGGGAACATTCCTTGATCTGGACTGGGGGACATACCCCTTTGTTACATCATCGAATACCGTTGCAGGGAATATTTATATCGGCGGGGGCTTGAGTCCGAAGTATAAGGTAAATGTTCTCGGAATAGTGAAGGCGTACTCTACTCGGGTCGGGAACGGTCCGTTCCCCGGTGAATTGAATGATGAAATCTCTGAATTGATCCGGGATAAGGGGAAGGAATTCGGAGCAACGACCGGGAGACCGAGAAGGTGCGGATGGATTAATCTTGACCTGCTTAAGTTTGCAGTCTTAATGAACGGGGTAACTTCCATTGCCCTGACGAAACTGGATGTGCTTTCGTGCCTTGATAAGATAGGCGTTATAACCGAACCGAAGAAGGGGATCAATAAAAAGGTTCCCAATACATTTCTTGAAACAAATGACATGCAGATTGAATACCTTAACGGGTGGGATATTTCCATTGATAATATCAGGACATTCAAAGACCTCCCGAAAAATTCAAGGGAGTATATCAAGTACATAGAAAAAGTTCTCGGTGTTCCCGCATCAATAATTTCATTGGGAGCGCAGAGGAAAAAATATATAATGCGTAAGGAGATATGGTAATGAAAAAGATATATTTAATCTTCGGAAGCAAGTCCGACCTCGAATATTTTACACCGATTGAAGGTCCGTTGAGAAAGGCCAAGATAAATTACGAACTGAAGATATTATCTGCGCACAGGAATACAGACGAGCTTTTGAAGTATGTAAAGAGTAAGAAGGAAGGAGTTTTTATCTGCGCAGCCGGATATTCTGCGCTGCTTCCCAGTTTATCAGCAGCAGTAACGGATTTACCCGTGATCGGGGTTCCCATCTCGTCATCACCCGTGAAGGTGGATGCCTTATGGTCAATAGTACAGATGCCGAAGGGAACGCCAGTCGCATGCATGTCATTTGATAAGGCAGGTTTGATAAACGGATTTATTTTTGCCTTGAAGATCTTTGAAGAATATGATAAAGTAAAGTTACTGAAGAAAGAATTGAAGATCTTTTAATACAGTAAACGGTAAACGGTAAACGGTCAGAGGTAAACGGTCAGAGGTGAACGGTTGAGATAAGAATCGTTTACAGCCGTATAGTACACGTTGTAGGGGCTTCCGGCCGGAAGCCCGAATTTTATGAATTCAATTCTTTGAAAAAATTGATGTTATTTAATAATTTTAAGAGGTAATAATATTATGATAGAGCGGTATTCTACGGAAGAGATGAAAAAGATTTGGAGTGAGGATAACCGGCTTGAGATTTTTCTCAGGATAGAAGAGCTTGTTATCGAGGCTATGGTAAAGACAGGGGAGTGTCCAAAGTCCGTGTTTGAAAACAGGAAAAAGATAAAGCCGGACAAGGAAAGAATTGCAGAGATTGAAAAGAAGACGAAGCATGATATCCTTGCATTTCTTGAATACCTGGAAGAGAAGAGATATATTGATTCGAGATATCTCCACCGGGGTATTACCAGTTCCGATATTCTGGACACAGCGACAGGTGTTCAGATTAAGGAATCACTTTCTGTTATACGGACAGACGGATTAATTTTAAGTAAAACACTCTTATCTCTTGTAAAGAAGTACAAGGGTTTTCCGTGTATAGGCCGGACACATAATGTCTATGCAGAACCGACAACATTAGGATTACGATTTTTAAACTGGCACTCGGAACTAAACAGGTCATATTTAAAGATTTTAGAAGCATTCAATGATGCTATGGTCGGGAAGATCTCGGGCGCAGTCGGGAATTACGGGAATATCTCCCCGAAGATTGAGAAGCATGTCCTTAATAAACTCGGCCTGAAGCGCGAGCTCCCTGCAACACAGGTGGTCTGCAGAGACCGCATAGCCCGGTTGATAAATGAGACAGCGGTATTTGCATCGGTGCTCGAGAGGATCTCTGTCAATATCCGTCTTCTGCATTCAACAGAGATAAACGAGATAAGCGAAGGATTCTCCCCGGGACAGAAGGGGTCATCTGCAATGCCGCATAAGAAGAATCCGGTAAGTTCTGAGAGGATAGCAGGTTTTGCTCGGCTGATACGAGGGTATTCTTCCGCAGCACAGGAGAATATACCGCTTTGGCTGGAACGGGATATTTCTCACTCGTCAAATGAGAGGATTATTCTTCCCGATTTAATGAACCTTCTGCATTTTCTCCTCAGGGATTTCACAAGGGTAATCTCAAACCTGAATATAAACAAGCAGAAGATAAAAAAAGATTTAGATGAAGCGGGATCATTTGTATTTTCCGGAAGAGTATTAACGGCTTTAATGGAGAAGGGATTCAGCAGGAAACAGGCATATGAACTGATACAGCAGTTAGTATTTAAAGCGAAGGAGACGGGGAAACATTTACGGAAGATAATTGAAGAAGAGAAGAAAATATCAGGTAAATTTAATAAGAAGGAACTGGAGAAGCTTTTTGATTTAAAGGATTTTCTGAAACATGAAGATTCTATTTTTAAGGATTACTTATTATCGGAGAAAAAAAGGTGAAGGTTTTAGTTTTAGGTGAAGGCGGGAGAGAGCATGCAATATGCTGGAAACTATCCCAGTCTCAAAAGGTTGAGGAGATCTTCTGGATTAAGGGTAACGGCGCTTGTGAAGAGAAGGTAACCAAGGTTGATTTAGATTATTTAAAGGATCGTCACGGATTATTAAAATTTATCAAGGAGAAGAATATTTCAATCGTGGTAATAGGCCCTGAGCTTCCTTTATCAGAAGGTTTAACTAATTTTCTCCAGGAAAATAAGGTTAAGGTTTTCGGACCGACAAAGGAAGGGGCTCAGCTTGAATGTGATAAGGGCTGGGCAAAGAAATTCATGCATAAGTATAATATTCCCACTGCCCGGTTCAATATATTTACCGACTACGAATCTATCGCGAAGGAGATCTTGAAACTGAATGCATACCCTGTTGTTCTGAAGGCAACAGGACTGGCAGCAGGGAAGGGTGTTAAGATAGTCAATAACGATTCCGAAGCGCATGCGTTCATTGAAGATGTTTTTGTCAAGAAGAAATTCGGAGTTCAATCCGGAATTGTCCTTGAGGATTACCTTCATGGTCCCGAGGTCTCCGTATTCGCATTAACGGACGGGTATAATGTAATTAATTTAATCCCGGTTCGTGACCATAAACAGTTATTAGACGGGGGAAAAGGCCCGAATACCGGGGGAATGGGCGCAATCTCACCGATTCCCGGGTGGACAAAGGATTTGGAGAAGCAGGTAACGAAGGAGATTATCCTCCCGACAGTGGACGGGTTAAGGAATGAAGGAATTCTATACCAGGGAGTGATCTTTGCAGGACTGATCCTGACTCCGTCGGGGCCGCAGGTCCTTGAGTATAACTGCAGGTTCGGTGACCCGGAAACTCAGGTGATAATGCGCCTGCTTGAATCAGACTTGACGGATTTAATTACAGCAACTATTGACGGGAGTTTGGATACTGTTAATATTAAATGGAAGGATGAAAATGCGTTATGTATAATTCTTGCATCACAGGGATACCCTGAAAACTACGAGAAGGGATTTGAGATTAAGAATATAGAAAAGGCAGAGAAAAAAGGAGTAAAAGTATTCCATGCAGGAACAAAAATATCCGAAGAAAAAACCGTAACTAACGGAGGGCGTGTTCTTGCGGTTACAGGAACAGATAAAGACATGGAAAATTTAAGGAAGACAGTTTATTCTGCAATTGAAATCATAGATTTTAATGGAAAGTATTACAGAAAAGATATTGGGTTAACCGAAAATAAATAGGGAATGAACATGAGAAAATTTATCTTCATTACAGGCGGGGTTGTTTCATCTTTAGGAAAGGGGATTTCAGCGGCATCATTAGGATTGCTATTAAAGAACCAGGGTTTCGAGGTTTCATTATTAAAATTTGATCCGTACATAAACGTAGATTCGGGAACAATGAACCCGTTCCAGCACGGCGAGGTGTTTGTTACGGTTGACGGCGCAGAGACAGACCTGGACCTCGGACATTACGAGAGATTTATCGATAAGGATACATCTGCAGATAATAACGTTACAACAGGAAAGGTCTATTTTTCCGTAATTAAAAAGGAGCGCCGCGGGGATTATCTCGGGAATACCGTTCAGGTTGTGCCGCATATAACCAATTCAATCAAGGAATCATTACATCATTTAATGAAGAAGGATAATCCGGATATCTTAATTGCCGAGGTCGGCGGGACAGTCGGGGACATTGAAAGTCTTCCGTTTCTCGAAGCTATCAGGCAGTTCCGCCTGGACTTGAAGCGCCAGGATGTATTGTATATTCATTTGACTCTTGTACCGTATCTTGAAACGATAGGGGAACTGAAAACAAAACCTACGCAGCATAGCGTCAATGAACTGAGAAGGATCGGGATCCAGCCGGATATAATCATGTGCCGTTCCGAAATAGACCTGCCGAAGGAGATGCTTGAAAAGATCTCGCTCTTCTGTAATGTCCCGCCTGATTATGTAATTCCTATTCCCGATGTGAACACGACATATTCCGTTCCGATCGTTCTGACAAAGAGGAATCTTGAAAAGAGGGTAATGGACCTGCTCGACATCAAACCGAAGGATACCTCAAACCAGGTCCTGAATGACTGGAAGGGTTTTGTCCATCGTCTTGTTGAACCGAAGGGTGAGATAACAGTCGGGATAGTAGGAAAATATACAAATATAGTTGATTCATATAAAAGTATTAATCAGTCAATCATTCATGCCGCCGCAAATTTTGAATTGAAGGCAAATATAAAATGGATCGAATCCGAATCACTAGAAAAGAAGGATTTTGAGAAGGACCTTGAAGGTATTCAGGGGATCCTGGTTCCCGGCGGTTTCGGCCTTCGCGGGATTGAGGGGAAGATCAATGCAGTACAGTATGCAAGGGAGAAAAACATCCCGTTCCTGGGAATCTGCCTTGGAATGCAGGCAGCAGTAATTGAATATGCAAGGAATGTCTGCGGCTTGAAGGATGCCGACTCAACCGAGTGGGATGAGAAGACAAAGAATCCCGTAATAGATATTCAGGAGACACAGAAGGAAGTTGATAAGAAAGGCGGAACAATGCGCCTCGGTTCATTCCCGTGTAAACTGAAGAAGAACTCGCTTGCATATAAATTATACGGAACCAATTTAATTCTTGAACGGCACCGCCACCGGTTCGAGTTTAATAATAATTACATGAATACATTTACAGAGAACGGCCTGATAATCTCAGGGACCTGCCCGAAGAATAACCTGGTTGAGATAGTGGAATTGAAGGAACACCCGTTCTTTATCGGGTGCCAGTTCCATCCCGAATTCCAGTCCCGGCCGTTAACACCGCATCCCCTCTTCCTCGGCTTCATCGAAGCAATGAAGAACGTGAATAGGTAAACGGTGAACGGTCAACCGTTAACGGTTGAGATTGCTTCGGGTTGCAAGCAACCTCTCGCAATGACAAATGATGTTATTTGGTTTGCGGACGTATGCCGGGCATTGCGTTATCGCAAGATCTAGTAGAGGCGTCCGGCCGGACGCCCTTCTTTTGGTTATAAACAAGAAGAACAAAGATAGAAGAAATTATCACCGCTGATCACGCTGCTTATTTGTATTAAATAAAAATGTTACTTAGAACCAAAAAACGAATGATACTTAGAGAGCGATTGAATGTGCTTTTTCACCACGGAGGCACTGAGAACACGGAGGGAAAAGATATTTATTTCTTACTGATTACTCAGTCTGATTACTGAAAATTCAACAGCGTTGAATTTTATTGACAGGGACTTTTACGAGACTTGTAACAGAAAACGCTACGCATTTAAGATTGAATATTTTAGATTGAAAATTTAAAATTGTGAATATAGCATTATAAATGATGTTGCGGATGTCTTGAGCGATTGATGCTTAACAAAACAGTGGATGCGAGAATAATTTTTAATCCCGATAGTTTCCATGAAACATCGGGACACCTTCGCTTCGCCCTGGACAAGCAACGCAATGACAAATAACGTTTTAACAATTCACATAAACCATCATCACCCTCCACCCTCCACACACCACTCTCCACTATTATTTAATTTTTCAACTTTTTTTCTATCCGTGCCTGTTTTTTTATCAAATATAAGATATACGCGGCTGGCACTTTAATCCTTAACCTTAATGTATTGACTTTGTTTTAATCTTGTGTTATACTTTTATTATATTAGATAAATATTGTAAAATATTGGGGAAAGGTGAAAAAAATATATTTTTTATTTTTTATTTTATTTTTTTGTTTTAATAACATTTGTTCGGTTACAACGGATGTGATTTTGGATAATGCGATTGAGTTTATGGGGGGTGAGAAGGAATTGAAAGAGTATCATAATTATTATATTGAAAAATATATTATCTCTTTCTCAACCGGCGGAAGCAGTTCTTCGGATATGCAAAAGGTTTATTTTCAAAAACCTAATAAGCTTCGAATAGAAAACTATGTTCATACATTATTAAAGGATGTTTATGTTTATAGAGATAATCGTGGATGGTTATTGTCACTTGATGAGGTTATCGAGATAGAAGATGACGTTTCAACCGGTGATATTTGGCTGAATGGTCTTGATTATCTTGTTATCTTAAAGCAGAAAAATCTTTCTATTTCAGAAGATGAGTTATATTATATTATAAATTTTACTGCTGAGAGCGGAATGGTATACAAGTTCCATTTTAACCGGTTAAATTATTGTTTGGATAAAATCTGTTTTATTCTGTTGAATAATATTTATGAAATCAAATTAAGTGACTACCGGATTATAGAAGGAAGTTCAATAAAATACCCGTTTTCCAGAGAGATATTCTTAAATGGCTTGGAAATGTGCATTGAGAAGATTAAGGTTATTGAAATTGATAAAAGATTTGATGAAGAGATATTTAAAAAACCGGAGTCTGAAAAAAATGAAAAAGATTAGATTCCTTTTAATTTTGATGATATTATCTTTTGGATTAATATCTGTGTATTCCGATTTAACAGCGTTACTCGGCTGGCCTGTAACTCTCAGCAGGAATGCAGGACAGGTTCTTGTATCTGATATCGATAAGGATGGGGATAACGAAGTAATCGTTGGTGACGGGGATTATGTGTATATCTTCACGTCTACTGGCGTGCAGCAGGCATATACCTGGAATGCCGGGGGAATGCTGCAGAGTTTGGGAGATATAGATAATGACGGATATGATGAAATTGCAGCACCATATTCAAGCAGAATGGTTGTGCTTGATTATAACCTGATTATTTCTACCGGTTGGCCTCAAGGAGTTCCGGGTGCTCCAGTAGAAGCAGTTTTAGCAGATTTAGACGGCGACGGTAACCGTGAAGTAATTTACGGAGAGACAAGTTATTGGATGTATGTTAAAAACGGAGATGGTTCAGATTATCCCGGCTGGCCGTATCGAACAGATGAGGGAACTTTTAGTGTTTCTGTTGTTGGACGGTTAATAAATGAACTTAAAGAAAAAAAAATAACAAGTAATATGTCCGGTTATTTTTATACTTGGAATTATACAGGATCTGTTTTGAAATATTGGGAGCCTTTACTGAATAATTCAAAACGAAATGTAATAGCCGCCTTATCTCCAATATATGCAGACATTGACAATGACGGTGAATATGAGATAATTTGTGCATTAGATAAATTATATGCTTGGAACTCTGATGGAACATTGGTAAAAGGATTTCCTTATGCCGTTGGAAGTCCTAACTCGGTATCAATTGGAGATGCAGATGGAGATGGACACCTAGAAATAGTGTACGGGGATACCTCCGGCTGGGTACATTGTGTAAGCGGAGACGGGAAATTGTTAAAGGGCTGGCCTGTTAAGGTATCTGGTGAATATCCCGATATAGATACTTCTGCAGTAATAGGAGATTTAGACGGTGATAATGAAAATGAAATATTAATAAGTGAAGGATTGTATGCAGTCCTTTATGCTTGGAATTCCGATGGTACGGTAGTTGAGAATTTCAATGCCAGCAACTATCGCGGTGGAACAACAGCTTGTTTATGTGATTTGAATAAGGATGGGAATTTAGATATATTATATGGTACAGGATATGATGTTTTTGCTTTAACAACAAATACATCGTATAATCCCGAGAATATAGAGTGGCCGATGTTCCATCATGATAAGTTCAGGACCGGCAACTATAACTCACCCCTGCTTAAATCGCCATCGTATAAATCATCAATCTCCGATACATTACCTGAGTTAATTATCTGGAATGCTGAGAACTTTAATTACGATGTCTATACATATACCTATTCATTCTATATCTATTCCGATCCGGAATTCAATACTATCATAGATTCGGCAACAGGAGTAATAGAAGGTTCTGAAACCACATCCTGGACAGTTACAGTACCTCTTCAGGATGATACACGCTATTACTGGAGAGCAAGACCGCATAACGGGACTCATTATGAACACTGGATGCCTATCGGGGAGTTCTTCGTTAACAAATCAAACCAGGTGCCCGGACCGTTTCATCTTATCTCACCCCCGGATAATTCATCGGTCTCCGTACGCAAGCCAAGGTTAAAGTGGACGGAATCAGTTGACCCTGACGGGGATGATTTCCTGACTTACCGAATAGAATACAGCATCTATCCCGATTTCCGGAGTTATGAATCCGCAGAAAGTCTCGAACCTGACAGGTACAAGTTCCCGGACTTTTTATCGGACGGAGAAATCTACTACTGGCGTGTACGGGTTACTGACAGTTCCGGTGGAGAAAGGTTAAGTTCCGAGACATTCCGTTTCTTTATTGAAACGGACCTGTTAAGCCGGATAAAGATATATCCCAATCCAGTAAAGCCCGGTAATGATTTGACATTTGAGAATATTTCCAATGGAATAACTGTTAAGATTTACAATATATCCGGAGACCTTGTTCAGAGTTTAAGTGAAGAAGACGGTGACGGAATCTTGGTCTGGGATTTGAGGAACAAAGCCGGCGTGAAGGTCTCGAGCGGAATCTATTTAATTGAAGTAAAAAGTGAAAACAGCACAAGACTTGAAAAGATTGCAGTAATTAAGTAAGGTATTCTTAAAATTAAAGGTGTTAAAATGAAAAAAACTTATTCTCTTTTACTGATGATTTTTATATTTTTAATCACAACTTTTAAAGTATTCAGTTATAACACAGACCCTGCAGATGACAGGATTTTCCCCGGAGGGTATTACTTAGATACAGAGGGAACAAACACAATAAATAAAAATGAACAGTTGAAGGGATTTGTTTTCCGATACGATTCGGAAGACGATAATATCCGATACCTTATCAGCTGGGATTCAGCAAATGTGAAGAATGGACTTCTTGAGGTAAGGGTAAAACATAATGGAGAAAACTGGATTTACCCTATTTATCAGGGAGGCTTGAATTACCGTTTTAAATACAAAGAAGAAGATGAATATTTCCCGTTTCCTTTTAGTAATATAAAAAGTTATGAGAAATATGACGAGGAAAAGACTTGGACTGCGTATGATTTTTCAAAGAGAAGTGACACTGTACTGGAATATTATGGAAACGATCCTGAAATACCAAATACAATCTTATTTAGATATAAGGAAAATTACATAACTGAAGAAGCTGAAGTGGTTTATTTAATTAAAGAGTACCGTTTCAGCATCAAAGGCAAGACACTTATAATAAATATATCAGGTGGGAAAGAACAAGATCCCAACTTAAATCATCCTGATGACTGGTTTAAAGCAGACAGGAATTATTCCGGAATGGATATCGGTAGGAGTTTAAATATAAATAATGTAAGGCCCTGGACCATACCATATACGGAATTAACTCCTGTTGTAATGGTTAACAATAAATATTTTTATTCCATATATACTGAGTTAAATCAATCGGAAGGCAGCCGTATCCAAGTAAAAAATCAATTTGCATCCAGACCAATATATATAAACATTATGGGTATCCCTATACAAATAGGAAATCTAATCATTCCTAACTCACTTCAAGTATATAATACTTCATGGTACACTCCCAATACCGCAGAGGAGATTA
>JAQVHJ010000401.1 GCA_028696285.1 bacterium | reverse complement strand
TTAGATCTTAACCTCCGTCTTAGCATCACAGGAGAAGCTCTTCAAGAAATCTGGAAAGTAATTCATAAAGAGTGTGAAGAAATGGGGATAGCGATTATTTCGGGACATACCGGTCGATACGAAGGGACAGATTATCCCATGGTCGGGGGTGCCACTGTTATTGCCGAAGGAGAGCCTGATGAATACATCACCCCTGAAATGGCAAAACCCGGGGATAAGGTCTTGATTACCAAGGGTGCTGCTATTGAAGCGACAGGTTTATTTGCAGCATCATTCCCGGAGCGTCTCTGTAAGGATTTTGGAGAAGAGTTTCAGAAAAGAGCAGAGAAATATTTTTATCAGATGTCTGTTGTAAAAGAAGCCCGATTAGCTGTTAAAATCGGCGTTCGGGAAAATGGAGTCACTTCACTTCATGATGCAACGGAATGCGGAGTACTCGGGGGATTATTTGAAGTCGCACAAGCTTCCGGGAACGGAATGTTTATCGAAAAGGAAAAAATACCTGTTCCGGAAGAAGTCCGAATGATTTGTGAAAAATATGGAATGGACCCTTACATTTCCATTTCAGAAGGAACCTTAATTATTACTGTCCGTCCCCACAAGTCTGAAGAGTTAATAAAACTACTCACAGAAAACTCAATATTAGTTTCAGAAATTGGATATGTAACAGAAGGCAACAAAATTATTTTGAAGCATGGAACTAAAGAGGAACAGATCAAACATCCTGAAAATGACCCGTTTTGGGGTGCCTTCTCAAGAGTAATGAATGAAGAAAAGGAGAAGATTAAATGAAGGAAGTTAAATTTTTAATTGAAGGAATGCATTGCAATGGTTGTGTAATGAATGTTACAAAGGCAATTTTAAATCTTCCCGGGATTGAAGATGTGAAAGTAACACTTGAAACAAAAGAAGCTAAAATAATTTTTGACCCTGATGAGATTACTCTGGAAGAGATCAAGGAAGCTGTAATAAAATCAGGATATAAACCAGTTTAAAATAAATCGGTTCTTTTTACGTAGATATAATTATAAAATAGGAATTGCCCCTCCCCCTGGTTTGGAGAAGGACAACCGAAAGGTTGCCCTTCTCCAGACTGTTTTATACGGCAAATAGGAGAAAGAGAAAAAATGAAGAAATTATCCTTTTCATTGACAGTACTTGCAATTTTGTTCTTTTCCTTTAATATTTCAACTTTCTCAGCTGAAAGTGGACATTATTGTGATCCCAAAACCGGAATCTGTTATCCGGAAAGTGAAAATCCATGGGGTAAAAAAGATACCGGGAAATTTGAACCGAAAGATACCCCGAATAAATGCACAGAAAAAGAACATTGCGCTTTTATTAACTATTGCTGCAATGATGATAATTTAATAAAATCCCTGTCGCTGTCCAATGAACAAAAAAAACAGTATGACCAATTAAAAAATGAACTTGAAAAAAATGTCATGACGACTCAAGAAAGAATTGAAAACAACATAGAAAAAATAAACGATTTTCTTTCAAAAACAGAACCGGATTTTACATTAATAGAAAAACTTCTTGAAGAGAATAGCAGGCATGAATTTACAATTAACATGCTTCATTTAAAATGGTATAAAGAATTCACCAATATTTTGACATCTGAACAGAAGGAAAAGCTTGTAAAATATAATACTGATAAAAATTTAAAATTAACATGTCCAGTTGACGGGACTTCATTTTATAAAGGAAAGGAAATTTATTTCTTTGAATATAAATCCAAGAAATTTTATTTCTGCTGTAAAGATTGTCTCGATAAATTCAAGGAAAATCCTGAAAAATATTTAAAATGACAGATTCAGAAGAGAAGAAAAAATTAACACGCTTGAATTTTAAGATTGAAGGGATGCACTGCGCAAATTGCGCATTGACCATAGAGAAAAAACTTTCAGAATCCCCTTCTATTAAACGTGCGGTTGTGAATCTTGCATTGAATGAAGGGGTTGTTGAGTTTGATCCTGAAAAGATGAATCTTCCGGAGATATTTAATTTAGTTAAAGAATCGGGATATTCAGCAACTGATAAAACTTCTGCTGAACAAAAAGAGAAGTTTTACAAAACCTCCCTGTTTCGATTTCTCTGGTCTCTGTTTTTTTCTGGACCTTTAGTTTTCCTTCATATGCTTCATCCCCTTCCGGAACATTTAAACATGTTAATAATATTTATTTTTGCAACGATTCTCCAATTTACTTCAGGATTAATTTTCTACCGTGGTTCTTATTATTCCCTTAAAAATAAAAGCACCAATATGGATGTACTGGTTGCGCTTGGAGTTTCATCTGCCTATTTCTACAGCGCAATAATATATTTATTTAAGATAGATGGGATGTATTTCTTCGAAGCAGCAGCAATGTTGTTTACATTCATTACATTCGGTAAATTCCTTGAGGATAAAGCAAAGGGGCAAGCTTCTTCTGCACTTAAGAAATTAATTGCGCTTCAGTCGAAATTTGCCAGAACAATTAATAAGGCGGGGAAAGAAGAAGAGATCCCCGTCGAATTAGTTCTTGAAAATGATATTGTCCTAGTCCGATCCGGAGAAAAAATCCCTGTAGATGGCGTAATCACCGATGGTAAAGCAAGCATAAATGAATCTATGGTTACGGGAGAGTCTTTTCCTGTCGAGAAGAGATCAGGTGACGCGGTAATAGGCGGGACAATTAATCTGAACGGTTTATTAAAAATTAAAACAGGAAAGACAGGATCGAATACCTTTCTCTCTCAGATAATCCAGATGGTTTCTGATGCCCAGACAGATAAAGCTCCAATCCAGAGATTTGCAGACAGGGTTTCAAATATTTTCGTTCCTGTAGTCGTTTCGATTGCTCTATTCACTTTCATTGTCTGGTTCTTCATTGTTAAAGAAGAGTTCTTTATTGCATTGAAGATAACCATCTCTGTTCTGATAATTGCCTGCCCAT
>JAQVHJ010000400.1 GCA_028696285.1 bacterium | reverse complement strand
AAAAATCTATTAAAAGTTTCCCCATTTTTTAAAATCAGCACAATTCCACTTGGTAAATCTAATAATTCCCCTATAATACAGTATTTATTAAATTCAAAGATAAAATTTTGGGGAAACTCCTGAAAAATAAAAATGGTAAACGGTGAACGGTGAACGGTAAATGGTAAACGGTGAACGGTAAACGGTAAGTGGTGAACGGTGAACGGTAAAGGGGGAACGGTCCAATTGCCAGATCCTTGTTTTGTCCAGATAGTGTGAATTGAAAAGATTGTATTTAAATCATTTAAAATTTATTGAAGGGGTTTTAGGGCGGAATCCCGAATATTGTAAATATTTAAACATAGTGATTACTTCAATGGTATTTTTCCCTGCAATGAAAAAGGATGTTTTTAAAAGGAGGTTATTGAAAGATGCTGCCTGCAACCAAAAACAAACTTTCTTTCGAAACACGAATCACGTCTCAATAGGTCCGGTTGTGGAACCGTCAAGGAATTGGCGCAAAATAGGGTCTGTAGTATTGAGGATTTTATCGTGGGAGTCTATTTGTGTAATGACGCCGTTGAACAGGAAAGCGATTCTGTCTGAGATTTCACTCGCGCTTCTAATATCATGAGTCACGACAATTGATGTAATCTTTAATTTTTTGGAAAGGCTTATTATAAGTTCATTGATTATTTCTGACATGATGGGGTCTAATCCTGTTGTCGGTTCGTCATAGAGAACAATCTCCGGTTCCATTGAAATAGCCCGGGCGAGCGCAACACGTTTCTGCATTCCGCCCGAGAGTTCAGAGGGAGATTTTTCTTCAATATCTTTCATTCCGACTAAAGCAAGTTTTTCCTTTACTATCTCTTTAATTTTGTCCGGGGGTAATTTCTTATGTTCTTTCAGCATGAACCCGACATTTTCCCAAACTGTCATTGAATCGAAGAGAGCAGAGTTCTGAAATAGTACCCCGAATTTTTTTCTTATTTCACTCATCTCAATATTATTCATACCTACGATCTCTTTCCCTTCTATTTTAATACTACCTTTATCCGGTTGGAATAGTCCTATTATATGCTTCAGGAGAACAGATTTTCCGCATCCGCTCTGACCCATAATTGTGAGGGTCTCTCCCTTCTCAACATTCAAGTTGACGCCCTTGAGGACTTCTTTATTTCCCAGTCTCTTGAAAAGGTTTGTTATCTCTATCATAAGATTTACCATAAGATCAGGTTAAGTAAGTAATCGACAATCAACAGAATGATCATTGAAGTAACGACAGCATTTGTCGTTGCTTCACCGACGCCTTCTGCGCCTCCCTTTGAATTGAATCCTTCATAGCAGCTTATCGTTGAAATAAACAATCCGAAAACGGCCGCTTTAACCATAGACGCGAAGATATCCCACGGTTCAAGAATATAAATTACATCCTGATAAAATTGGTACGGGTTCAGGTCAAAAGCAACAGTTCCAACGACATAACCTCCGAATATACCCATAAAATCGGTTATTGTTGTGATTGCAGTCATCATGATTATTGTTGCAAGGATTCGTGGGGAGACTAAATAATGAATGGGATCAACTGCCATTGTTTTCAAAGCATCGATCTGGTCTGTTACCTTCATTGACCCTAATTCCGCCGCCATCGCCGCCCCGACTCTTCCTGCCATAACGAGCCCTGCAAGGACAGGCGCAAGTTCGCGGATAACTGCAAGAGCTAATCCTGATGATACCGCAGCTTCCAAGCCAAAGCCTTTCAGAGCATAATATAGTTGAACAACAAAGATCATACCTGTAAAAGAAGAAGTGATTAATGCAACCGGAAGAGTTTCAATCCCGACTTTAACCATCTGTTCGGTAAGATTCTTTACCCTGAACGGTTTCCTGAACATCCAAAAACAGGCCTGAAGGAAAAACCTGGTCATCAACCCAAAATTATTCAGAAATGTAATTATTTTATTTCCGAGCCATTCAAAAATAAACATGGACTATTACTCGACTTCTTCATCTGAGAGTTCTTCGAATCGTGTATATTCCTTGATAAACTTAATTCTAACCGTTCCAATGGGGCCATTCCGGTTCTTTCTGATGATTATTTCATCTCCTCCAAATTTATCGTCATAATCCCCTTCTTCAAAATCATCCATAACAGCGGATTTCTTGGTTTTATCACCTTTATTCCTGTAATATTCACCACGATACAGAAAGCAGACGACATCTGCATCCTGCTCCAAAGCCCCCGACTCCCTGAGGTCTGAGAGTCTTGGCCTGTTATCTTCAGTTCTGTGTTCTACAGCCCTGGATAACTGAGATATTCCGATAAGCGGGATTTCCAGTTCCCTTGCAAGAGCTTTTAATTCTCGGGAAATCTCAGATATCTCGGTCTGCCTCGATTCAGCTCTGAATATCCTCGAAGCCTGGAGAAGCTGAATGTAATCGATGATCAGAAGTTTAATATCAAACCGGTCTTTCATTCTCCGAGCTCTTGCCTTGAGGTCGAATAATGTAATGTTCGGCTGATCGTCAATGTGAATGGGAATATCCATGAATTTATTTGCCGTTTCTATGAGATGCATATATTCCTTCTTGCTTAAACTTCCGGAAAATGCAAGTTGAGAATTAATTCTTCCTTCAGCGCAGAGCATTCGCAGGGCTAATTGATGCGCCGGCATTTCTAAAGAGAATATCCCGATGCCAAATCCGCTTCTTAAAGCGACATTGGCTGCAACATTGAGAGCAAAAGCTGTTTTACCCATTGACGGGCGTCCGGCAAAGATTAGGAAACTTGAATTTTGAAGGCCGGACAAGTGCATGTCAAGTTTATTGAAACCGGTCGGAATGCCAAGGATCTTTTTGTCAGTAAGCATCTGCATCTTTTCAAGCCGGTCAAAGACATCGTGAAGAGCTTCATCTATTTTTACGAAAGATGATTCAGACTGCTTCCTTGAAATTTCA
>JAQVHJ010000399.1 GCA_028696285.1 bacterium | reverse complement strand
CCTGAAATTCCATTCGATACAGATGAACTCTGCCGGCAGATACTGGAACGTCATAAAAAGTTTAAATATACTATAGTTGCTGTAGCAGAAGGCGCAGAGGACCCTGAATTATCAAGACATATAATGCATACTGCGCAGAAGGATGATTTTGGACATATTCAATTGGGTACAGGGATAGGAATAGGCGAGGTTCTCTCCAAGGAGATTGGAGACAGAACGAAACTGGAAACAAGGGCAATGGTTTTAGGTCACCTTCAGAGAGGCGGCAGACCGAGTGCATTTGATATTGTTCTCGGGACAAGATTCGGGATTAAGGTAATTGAACTGATTGATAAGGAAGGCTTCGGGAAGATGGTTGCGCTCTCCGGTTCCGAAATAATTTTTTCCGATCTCGAGAAGGGTGTCGGGGAATTGAAGACGGTTCCTGAAGAAAGATATGAAAAGGCAAAATTATTCTTCGGATAATAAATGATTTTTATCCTGTTAATTTTATTTGTTCTTTTAATACCGTTTAAACTCCGAGTATATGCGGAAAAGTTTGATAAATTCGGTTTTAAAATCAATTTCACTGCTCTTTGGAATCTGGTCAGGTTCAGTTATACTGATAAAGGTATTCCTGTATTAAGGATATCTTGGTGGACGATACCCTTAGAGGAATCAAAGAAGAAGGCTGTTGAAAAGGTCCCCGGTGAAAAACCTGGAGAGAGAAAGCCTGAAAAGAAACTTCCTTTTGCATTTGATTATGAAGAAGGATTAAGATTATTCAGGAAACATTATCGAAGGGGATTAAGAATATTGAGAAAGATCTTTCAGATTTTTCAGTTATCCGGATATTTTGATTCCACCTATTCTTTTGGTAATCCTGCCTGGGACGGTATCAGTTATGGTTACCTATCCCCGTTCATTCAGATAATGACCGGGAAGAATTTTAAAACGAATCTGTTCCCTAAATTCGGTTCAACTGATCTGTATTTTATCGGGAAAACAGATATTACAGTTAAAACAATTATCTGGTCCATGGTCTATTTCTTTGGGAGAAGTTTTAGAGATCTTTGGGCTTTAAAAAAGGAGATTTTTAATGGGAAAGATAGAAGACATTCTAAAAAAGATAGATGAGTCCCCTGATAACGCTGAGCTTTGGTTGGATTTAGGAATTCAATATGGAGAAGAGGGTAGATTTAAAAGGGCGATGGAAGCCTTGAAACACTCCCTGAACCTTAACCCGGAAAGTCCTGCCGTCCATTACAATCTGGGAGTTCTTTATTCAAAGGTATTCTTTAAGGATATCTCAAAAGAAGAACTCTGGGAGGATTTATCCGATGATGAGTTCGCCTTTGAAATGGCAACAAAGGAATTGCAGGAAGCGATAAGTCTTGAGCCGAATTTTATTGAAGCGTACAACAACTTAGGAACATTGTATAAACTGCGTCATCTTGACGAGGAAGCGGTTAAAATGTTCAAGAAATCCCTTGAGTTAGATCCTGATCAGGAAGATGTCAGGGATGAACTTGATGAAATCCAATAAACAATAAGGAGGAAAAAATGAACTTGAGTGAAACCATTAAAGAGATTTTGGGGCAGATGAAGGAAATTGCTGCAACCAATACAGTCGTTGGTGAGCCGGTTAAAATGGGTGAAAAAGTAATAATCCCTATTACACAAGTTTCCCTTGGATTTGGAGTCGGTGGTCATGAGACAAAGAAGGAATCCGATTCATTCATGGGTGGTTCCGGCGGCGGAATCTCAATCCAGCCGGTTGGATTTATTGTTTCTGACAGTGAGAAGACTCAGTTATTATTAGTCAATGAAAAAGGTACCCAATTTGGGAAAGTCCTTGATATCCTTCCGGGAATCATTGAGAAAGTTGCGAGTAACATTAAGGTTACGAAAGGTTCTGACGAGAAACCAAAAACCAATAAATAACCCGGATTACCGGGTACGGGTAAAAAAATGGAAAATTCAAATCAACCCGTCAAACAGTCAAAAACTGCAAAGTATCTTGTAATCTTCCTGGTTATTTTTATTGGTATTATTGCAATCTTCAGCTGTCTGATGGTATTTATGTTCTCTGCATCATTATCTGCGGTATCAAATCCGTCATATTCATTTGATAAATTTACTGTGGATCCGAAAAGTGCAGATATTGGTGTCGTAAAAATCGAAGGGCCCATTTATAAAATGGATAAAGTGCTTAAGAACCTTGATAAGTTCAATGAATCAGAAAAGATGAAAGCTGTTATAGTCATCATTGATTCCCCTGGCGGGGCAGTAGTCCCTTCACATCGTGTCTATAAAAAATTAAAGAGCATGTCAAAAACAAAGGATATCTATATCTGCATGGAGAATGTCTGCGCATCCGGCGGATATTACATTGCAGTTGCAGGGAAGGAGATCTGGACAAGCCCCGGGACAATAACAGGGAGTGTCGGTGTAATTGCCCAGTTCATGAAGACGAAGGATCTTTTTGACAAGGTTGGTGTGGAAGTAAATGTGATTAAAAGCGGTAAGTTCAAGGACATCGGTTCACCACAGAGAGATATGACAGAAGAAGACCGCGAACTTCTTCAAGGACTGATTGACGATACATATTCAGACTTCTTTAATATTGTTAAAACAGAAAGGTTATCAAGAATCCTTGATAAATTGAAGGAGACTAATCCCAATGCCACGGAAGCTGACGCTCTTGCCATATTAAAGGAACAGACAGACGGCCGGATATTTTCCGGAAACCAGGCGGTTAGAATGGGGTTTGCCGATAAACTCGGTGATTACGATGAACTCCTCGAATATATCAAGCAGAAATACGGATTGAAGGATCCGAAGATCTCAAAACCGAAGAAGAAACCGGAATTCTACATGTTTTTCGAAGAGACTGAAGAGATGCTTGATTACCAGATGTATGGTGTGCGTTCACAGATACTGCTGAAATATTCAATTTATTAAAA
>JAQVHJ010000398.1 GCA_028696285.1 bacterium | reverse complement strand
TCTCCCCGAATTTCTTTGCAGCTTCATTTCTAAAATTACTTTTGCAGAATTCAAATGCTTCTTTATAATATTTCTTTGCCAAGGTATTCATTTCTGCCTGTTCAAAATGATATGCAATATCCCCATAAGATTCAGGGAAGTTTTTATAAACAGAAACCATGCTTTCTGCTGCCAATTTATGCAGTTCTATTAACCGTTTCCTTAACTGCATCTGATATGCAGTCTCTCTCAATATGGCATGCTGGAAGATATATTTAAGTTTAGTTATCGGGTGCCAGAGCATTTCCTTCTGCCCGGAATGAAGAATGTTTTCCACATCTGTTCCTTTAAGCATATTTGAAATAATCTTAATATCAAACTCAAGCCCCAGGATAGAAGCGGTATGAAGAAGAGCTTTAACTTTTGCGGATAACCGGTCAATCCTTGAAATAATTATATTTGTTATTCCCTCCGGGATCTCTGAAGTCTTCTCCCTGAAAATTAAACAATCGCCGTTAAACTCAATTAACTGATTCTCAAGAAGATAAGAGCAGAACTGTTCTATGAAAAACGGATTTCCCTGGCATCTCTCAAAAATAAATGAGTTTATTTCATCGGAAATTTTAAAATTCATAATATCTTCCGCAATGATTTTAGTCTCTTCAGTATTAAGCGGTTTCAATTCAAGGTCATCCCAGGAAACATCGCCTTTTAAGGGGATAACCGGTTTTGTTCCGTCATCTTTATATCTGCTGGATGCGATGAAAAACAGGGGGAATCCGTTTAGATTATTCAAAATTTTTGAAAGGATGATCTTGGAATCCTCATCAAACCAATGAAGGTCTTCGAGAATGATCAAGACCGGTTTAATTAAACTAAGTCCTTTGAATAGTTCCTTTAAGCCAAAAGCAATATTTTCAAATTTTATCTGAGGATTAAACTGTTCATATTCTTTATTTTTCTTCCGGAAATCAAGCAGTGCTGTTAAAAACACCTGAAGGCGGGTAAGTTCTTTGATAATATTACTTTTCTCAGGATGCCTCCCTGATTTTTCAATTTTTTCCAGGAATTCTTTAAATCTCTTTTTAAAAAGAGCCGATTTCTTTGTCTCGGAAATATCTTCCGGGATGAAGAATTCCTTAAGAAATGTAGAGAATGACCCCAAACTTCTTTTCCGGATCTCATCAGCTTTCAGTTTGATCGTTTGAACATTTACTTCATTTAAAAGGGATAATTCAGATAATAATCTTGTCTTCCCGAATCCAGGTTCTCCATAAATATATGTTAATCCTGAAAATTTTCCTGATTTAATTTTGTTTATTTTTTCTGTTAATATCTTTAAAATACTTTCCCTTCCAATAAATTGACTTAAGAAACTATGCTTTTCAAAAGTTTTTAAAATACCGGTTAAATTAAAAACCTTAATTTGAATCTTTTTCCCTTTAAGTTTAAACTGCCCTTTATATTCAGTTTCAAAATCACGGTTTATATGTTTTGCTAAGGACTCAGGTATGAGGACTTCTCCTGTTTTAGCCGCAAACATCAGCCTTGACGAAATGTTAACAATATCTCCTAAGGCAGTGTATTCTTTAATAATATTTGAACCGATAAAACCCGTAAATGCAATCCCGGAAGTGATCCCCGCATGGAACTTAAATCTATTCTCCCCCTTAAGGCTTAGGATAAAACTCAAGGCGCGGTTGAGGGAATTTTCATATGCGATCGGAGCACCGAAAAGAATAAGGAGATTCTTACCTTTCTCTGTAAATTGTGTTTTATTAAAATACCCGCCAAATTCATCAGTTTTCTTTAGAATTGAATTTAAAAATTCTTCTTCCCGTTCTTCCTTGTCAAAGGATATAAAAATGGATGTGATATTCCGAAATTCACCTTGAATGTTAAGATTGAGGATCTCTTCAGGAATAAATTCGTCTATTGAATAATCTTCCGGGTCGTTTGATTTTATTATATTGACCGGGTGAATCTTACCGGTTTTATCAACAGGAATGTAATAACCTTTTTTCTTTTGTTTAAACGAGAAAGATTTAACGTTTTTCTTTAATGAGCTGCTGACAATAATTTCTCCGGGATCCGCAATGGAAATTGACTTGAAGACCTGTTCAAATCCTTCTCCGAGGAAATAATACGTTTTTCTTCCCGCGCCTTTTACTATTTTCCATTCTATCCTTCCGGTTGAAAGAGCGGTTCTAATCTGGATGCGGAACTTCCCGAATTTTGTTTCAATCTTCAGACCGTTAATATGAGTATTGATCTTAATTGCCGCATCAACCATTAAAGATAGATTCTCTTCCGGGAATACTGCAAGGAATGCATCCCCTGCAAAAGAAGATATCCACCCGCCGTATTTTTGTATCTCTGAAATAGCGGGTTCAAAGATCATGTTGATTATATTTGTGATTGTTTCAGCTCCTGCTCTCCCATGAGAAATGAGTGAATCGGTCAGTGCAGTAAATCCGACAATATCAATAAACATTACACCCCCGGAGAAATTCCCGGAGTGTTTTGATTCCAGATTCTTCTGAACGATAAACGGAGGGATTAAATTCTGCTTCATATTACCTCGTAATTTTTAATTCATTGTCAAGGTTATTAAAATTTTCATTCCAATATTCCATCTTTAAAATGCTGTTCAGTTTTCGTCCTTCCTCAATCATTCTTTTTGCTGAAGTAATTAATTTCTCTTTTTCCTTGTCCAGTGCGGGATCTTTAATCATTTCAATATATAATTCTGCAAAATAGCCGTATACCTCAACCAAGACAACATTATCACCGACTGAAATAAGTAAGGCGATAGATTCCTTGAAGTTTTCTTCAGCTTGCTTGTACTTCTTTAAACTTTTTAAATTTGCTCCGGCATAACATAAGCATTGCCCCAAGAGGTTCTTTTCCTTAAGTTTCCGGGCCAGTTTAACTGCCTGGTTAAACATTGTTTCAGCTTTTAAGTAATCC
>JAQVHJ010000397.1 GCA_028696285.1 bacterium | reverse complement strand
TCAGGTATGGACGCGCCGGGAACTATTCTACATTTATGCTCTAAGGAGTTTAATGAACTTTTCCGAAAATCTGATTTCATCATATCAAAAGGTCAGGGTAATTTTGAGGGATTATCTAAAGAAAGAGGAGGTATCTTCTTTCTCCTTAAAGCAAAATGCAAATGCATTGCAGATGAATTGAATGTTCCATTAGGATCTCTCATTTTTAAATATGCGAAGTGAAGAAATCGATTCTAAAACTTGAAATTTGATAGAAATTATGTTATAATTTTTAAAAGGATTCAATATTCATGTCTCGAAAGTTTGCAATTGGAATTTTGTTCATATTTATTTGCATATCATCATTCGGTAGCTGGAGCATTCCTGAAATCATCGACGGACCCGACTCAGTTGGAAAGTATCCTTCACTCAAGGTAGATGCTTGGAACGGAATCCATATTTCATATTTCGACAATTCTAATACAAATTTGAAATATGCCGTTAAACTTTCCACATCTTGGGAAACTGAAATAGTTGATAATTCTGGTGATGTTGGATATTATTCTTCAATTGCGGTTGATTCGAACAATCTCCCGCATATCGCTTATTATTCAGCTTTCCCTGATTACAATCTTAAATATTCATATTGGGATGGGACAAAATGGCAGATAGAAACAGTTGATTCGGACCTGAATGACGTGGGGCAATGCTGTTCAATTACATTAGACCAAAATGATTATCCGCTTATTTCATACTTGGACGCGACAAACAGGGACCTTAAACTTGCAAGGTTTGATGGTATCAAATGGAACTTCGAAATAGTGGATTCGACCGGGATGGTCGGGCAGTATACCGACATTGAAATTGATTCAAGTAATCGTATTCATATCTCTTATACTGATTACCAGGCTTATAATTTAAAATATGCTCTGTTCAATAGTTCCACATGGATAATTACTACGGTTGATTCTACAGGAATTGTCGGAGAATACACATCCCTCGCACTTGACTCAAATAATAACCCTAAAATCTCTTATAAAGGCGCGGGTGTTCAATATGCAGATTTCAACGGCTCTGAATGGAAGACTGCAATTGTTGACCCGAAAGATTATACCGGCCTTTATACTTCTCTTGTTTTAGATACTGAAGATAATCCAAAAATCTCTTACTATGACTGGGAATATGAGATCCCTAAATTCGCATTCTTTGTAAATAATTTTTGGCTGATTCAAAATATCGATAATGTAATTAAACGCGGGGAAGGAACATCAATTGATCTGCTTTCATCAGGGGAAGTTGTGGTCGCCTATCATGATTATCAATCTTTTGATATTCTGCTCTCTAAATTTACAGAAGGAGAACCGGTTATATCATGGACAGGAAATGAACATTATGAAAATGACGGAGTGAATCCTGATACCGGATATACCGGAGAAGTATTTATTTTCAAAATAAATTATTTTGAAGAAAACAATATACCCCCAATGGTTAATTATCCGAAAGTTAATATAAATTCAAATTCTGTGTCCGGTTCGTTTACAATGCTTGAATCAAATTCCGATGATACTGATTTTTCCGATGGAAAGGAATATTTTTATCCTCTTATCTTCAATCAGGCAGGTAATTCAAATTATTATTCTTTTTCTGCTTATGACCAAGAAGGAACGAAAGCTGTGGGTGAACCGAATGACACTAAATCCGGGCCTATTGTAATTGAAAATAATCCCCCGGAACTTCAATGGTTAAACATAACAGGATATATTTCTGACGGTTTGGAACCTGAACAGGATATCCTCGGTCAGACTTTTACTTTTAAAATCCTTTATTCAGACTCTGATAATCATCCGCCTCATTCTGAATTTCCAAAAGTCCTTATTGGAAAGAATGATTTCTCCTTCTATGATAATAAAAAATTGATTGAATCAAATCCTCTCGATAATAATTACAGTGACGGGAAGGAATATTTTATTGATTATGTATTCCCGGTTGAAGGTACATTTACTTACTTCTTCCTAGCGAAAGATATCTGCAATTTAGATGCAACAGGTGACGCTTCTGAAAATACTAAATCCGGACCTGTCGTTATAAATAATCCACCTGTTTTAACATGGACAGGAAATGAAGGATTTACTGAAAACGGCATTGACCCTGATAATGGCGCAGTTTCTGAGAAGTTTAAATTCAGGATTATCTATTCCGATCCCGATAACCATGCGCCGGAAACCGGATATCCAAAAATAGAAATATTCAAAGATGGCATTGGACTCCCGGGAAACCCGTTTATTATGTCGGAAGTTGATGTTAATGACAATCTATTCTCAGACGGAAAGGAATTCTTGTTTAATAAATCATTTTCAAACACAGGTAACTATTCACATAAATTCATTGCATTTGACTCATATCATAAAGCCGCTGAAGGTCCGGGAACAACTGAGACTTCTCTTCCAATCGTATATTTCAATGATAACCCCGAATTGACCTGGTTATTAGAAAACGGGTACAATTCCGACGGGGTGAATCCTGATAAAGCATTATATATCTATGAATTCCTTTATAAAATTAATTACTACGATAAAAATAATGACCAACCGGCTGAAGGATATCCTAAAGTACATATTTTAAAAGATGGAAAAGAGATAAAAGGGAGCCCTTTCTCAATGACAGAAGCAGATGAAAACGATTCCATATTCTCTGATGGAAAAATTTACTGTTTCAAAAAGAAATTCGATAGAGAAGCTCAATATTCATACTTCTTTGAGTCTTTTGATTATAAACTGTATGAAGCGATCGGTGATCCGGTATATATTAAATTGGGACCGGAAGTAATATTCCCCGAAACTTCAGAAATAATCGTGGCTCCTAATCCTGTCAGACTATGTGAGAGAAACAAGGCTCAGTTTCTGAATATTCCCCCGGGGTCTGAACTGAATATCTATACCATTGACGGAAGTAAAATATTCTCAATTATCATTCATGATAAT
>JAQVHJ010000396.1 GCA_028696285.1 bacterium | reverse complement strand
CGGAGCTTAATCTTTCTTACTTTTCAGGGGTTGATTATATCCCTGCAGAGAATATCCTGGAAATGAATGAATCTGATAACATAGATTTTAATCAAGTAAAGCTGGAAATATTGCATACACCGGGACATACACGGGGGAGTATATCTGTTCTCATGAATGAAATACTGTTTTCGGGTGACCTTCTCTTTAATGAAGGGGTCGGGCGAACAGACCTTCCTACGGGGAACTGGGATGATTTAGAAAAATCATTGAAGGAAAAGATATATACCCTTCCGGGGCATTTTAAGGTTTTCCCGGGTCATGGTCCGGAAACAATAATTGAACATGAGAAAAATAATAATCCTTTTGTAAAAGGGAGCAGGTGATAATATGGCGGATAATGAAGAAAAGAATGTGAACAAAGACGATTTACTATCCTGGCGAGAAAGTAAGGAGCATCAGAAGAAGGTAGTGCGTTTAACTCCGTCGGAGATCAAGCATGCGCATTTTGCACCGAAGTTCAGGGGTTATGACCAGAGTCAGGTAGATGCGTTTCTTGAAGAGGTCGCATGGGACTATGAAAAGTTATTTTTGGAAAATCAGAAGTTAAACGAAGCTTTACGTGATCTCGAGAATAAGCTTGAGAATTACAAGAACATGGAAACAGGAATGAAGGAGACCCTTGAGACTGCGCAGAAGGTTGTCGTGAATGTTAAGGGGAATGCTCAGAAGGAAGCTGAACTGATTATAAGCAAGGCTCAGACAGAAGCGGAGAAGGTTCTTACAGAAGCACATAAAAAGGCGGATGACCTGATTGAAGTGACGCAAAAAGAAGTTACAAAGCTTAAAGAAACTACAGAGACTGAATTGGAATCATTGAAGGAAGAATACGATCATTTAAAAAGCGAAAAAGAAATATTCGAAGCTAAATTGAAGAATATGATTGAAATGCATTTAAAACTCTTAAAATATAACAAGAAGAATTTTTAGGTATTTATGTACAATATCATTTCAGAAGAAAATTTTATTTCTGTCCCCGTAAAGGTTGTTCCGAAATCATCTAAAGAAACCGTTATGATTGAGAATGAAATTATCAAGGTGAAGATCTCGGCTCCGCCTACTGACGGGAAAGCAAATAAATATTTGATAGAATTCCTTTCAAAGATATTAGACATTGCAAAAAACAGAATAGAACTTGTTCATGGCGAAACTTCAAGGAATAAAGTCTTGAGGATCACCGGGATTTCGGAATCGGAATTTTTAGAAAGAATCAAATAAAAAAGGAGTTAGAGATGAAAAAGGATGCATTGGGGAAAAATCTTAAGTATGAAAGAAAAAATGTCTGGAAAGAGATTAATGATAAGGAGAAGAAGGCAATATTTGATTATGCAGAGGAGTACAAGAAATTTTTAGATGAGGGAAAGACTGAAAGAGAGAGTGTGGAATGCGCGGTTAAGCTGGCAAAAAAGCAGGGTTATACAGAAAAGATTTCAAAAGAAAAAGATAAACTGATATTTGTTAACAAAGGTAAGGCAATAGCCTTGGTGTATCGCGGAAAGAAATCAATAACAGAAGGATTCAGAGTTGTTGGTGCTCATGTGGATTCACCCCGGCTTGACCTTAAAGCAAACCCGCTCTATGAAGATGAAGACCTCGCCCTGTTAAAGACGCATTATTACGGGGGAATCAAGAAATATCACTGGTTAAACAGGCCATTGGCAATTCATGGAGTTGTATGCTTGAAGGGAGGGAAGACAGTTAAAATATCGATTGGTGAAGATCAGAATGACCCTGTATTTTTGATATCGGATATTCTTCCGCATTTATCTTATAATGTTCAAAACGACAAAAAAATAACAGAAGCAATCCCTGCTGAAAAACTGAATATAATCTGCGGTTCAATCCCTGTTTTAAAAGAAGAAAAAGAAGCAGTCAAATTGAATATTCTCAAAATCTTAAACGAGAAATACGGTATAATTGAAGAAGATTTCATGTCAGCTGAACTTGAGCTGGTTCCTACTTATAAAGCAAGAGATGTTGGCTTTGACAGAAGCTTGATAGCAGCATACGGGCATGACGACAGAATTTGCGCATATACTGCAATAACTGCTTTGTTCGCCCTGAAAAGCAAACCGGAATACACATCAATTGCAATCCTATTTGATAAGGAGGAGATAGGGAGTGAAGGTAATACAGGGGCTCAAACAAGATGGCTCCTTGAATTTATCGGGGATTTAATTAAGTTAGAAGGGAAAGAACCCAATGAATATGTTACAACCAAATTATTCGCAAAATCAAGCTGTCTTTCCGGGGACGTCTCTGCAGGGATCAATCCGGATTATAAGGAAGTTCACGAAAGAAATAATGCCCCGAAAATCGGGTATGGAATTACTCTGGTCAAGTTCACCGGCTCAAGAGGAAAGGGCGGGTCAAATGATGCAAATGCTGAGTTTGTAAGCTCAGTAAGAGATACATTCAATAAGAACAACGTAAGATGGCAGGTTGGAGAATTAGGTAAAGTAGATGAGGGTGGCGGAGGTACAATCGCAAAGTTTATGTCGAAATACGGTATTGAGACAATTGATTGCGGTACACCCGTATTAGGAATGCACAGCCCTTATGAATTGGCAAGCAAGGCGGATTTATATGAAACATTTAAGGCGTATCTCGCTTTCTTTTCTGAGAAGTAGTATTATCTTTTTTTTCTCAGCAGTTTTATTCTCGGGTTGTATTGAAAGCGGGATTTCTGACACAATTGTCATTAAAAGCAGCACTAGCCAGGAAGAGATTTTCAAATTTCCTGCTGACGATGCTGTGTCGTTTAGAGAAAAAGGAATGGGTCAGGATGTAAACCTTACCCAGGCAAAGATATATTCGCAAAATGACGCAAGAAAAAAGTTATTTGACAAGATTGGGAAGAATATTGAAGTGAAGATAAATGCCGTGTACAATGAATTCAGCAGTGATGAAGAGAAAGACCTGTTT
>JAQVHJ010000395.1 GCA_028696285.1 bacterium | reverse complement strand
TCACTTCCCCAGGATGGAGAACTTAACGATTCAAATCCTTCAAGTTTGATCTTTTCAGCTTTTTCTGTGATTACATTTATCAGAAGAAGTTTATCTGCTTCATTGTCCCGGACAAAAGCCGCGACAAGATTACCATCGGGAGAGACTGATATGGCGTTGCCTTCAACAAGAATGTATTCAAAAAGGAGGTCATCCTGTTTCGTAAGTCTTTTAATATTTTCCTTATTATCATTCCCCCTTACATAAATGTCAAATTGCTGGTTCTTTGTTGTAATGTATACAAAAAGGTCTCCGGATGGGAAATATGCAGGTTTGAACGTATTAACATAGTCTCCGCCTTCTGCCATTGGTTTCCCGAAGGAAATCTCGGGAACATCCTTCTTTTCAATCATTGGCCAGAACTTCTTTTTCATATGGTTTATCCATAAATTGGATAACTCTTCTTCAGAGAGATTATAGGTGTCATTGAAGGTCTTATCAAAATTCATCATGGGGCTTCTGCGGATGTTGCGAAACAGAAGTTTCAGTTTTTCCTCTCCGTATTTTTCCAGGAGAAAATCAATAAAAGAATGGGATTCCTTATAACAAAGGTAAACATCAGGGACCATGTAGAAATTACGCATTTCCATCAAGGTATAAAACCTGTTATTCAGGAATGCATCGCGTAGAATAAGAAGGCCTTCCATGTCCCAGTCATAAGAAAAGCTTTCAGAACATCCTTCCATAATATACATTGGTACTGCGCCAAGGAACTGAAGTTTATTCTGATAGAAATAATCGAATTGAAAAAGGTGGTTCAGTTCATGGACGATTAATTTCTCTAATGAATATCTTGAACCGTTAACCGGAATTACAATCCTCTTCTTGATTATTTCAGAAAAACCTCCGACATTCCCGGGAATGAAGCCTTCCATTATATTTGTCTGTTCAAAATGCCTGTGGTTCTTATACAGAATAATTGGAGGCCTGAACGTTAATCCAAAGTCATACCGCTTCGAAAGGTAGCTGTAAGCATTTTCAAATTCATCCGCAGTCCAATTAATCATAGGTTCCATCTCAGGATAGTAGTAGATATCAAAATGCTTTGTCTCCTTGACCTTCCAGTCAAACCTGTCATACCTAACCTTATTCATTCCGAAGCCGAAGACCGCGCCTGCTAAAATAATAGATATAATTGAAATTAGAATTAATTTTTTCATTCTTTACCTGCCTAATAGATAACGATATTGGATTTCTTCTTCAGGTTTTAGAGAGAGAAGAAATCTTTCAACTGAATATTCACTCAATCTAAGGAATTGTTCTAAATTTGAAGAATCCTCTGTTGATTCCTTCTTTGAGTCGTTGTAAGTGTCTTCGTAGATCTTTTTATTATTTTTTATATCAATCAGAACTAATTTAACCTGGATATTAAATATCTGCTGCTTAACGAAAACCTCCTTATACTTATATGACCTTGAGAACGGGTCGTACACCCTCCTGTATTCATAACCGGACCCGTCAAGAACTTCAAATGACGTTTCACCAAGCATTAAATAATCGCACGGTTCATCATTGGTAAGGAAGCGCCAGTCAGGATTCTGCTTTTCGAGATAGGAGATTACAGAAATGGCTTTTTCCTCTTCTGCATTTTTTATTATGCGTTCTATCCCGTCATATGATTTCCTGTCAAGAACCTTAAATACCTGCTCACGTTCAATTATATCCCGGAATTTCTGAGAGATCTCCTTCTCCGGACGGAATGTCGAATCTTTCTCATCATAAGAAGACCAGAAATTATTTATTACCAGGGTTGAATTGGGTTTTACTTTTATTCTCGGGTCTTTTCGCAGCTTGATATAAATCAGTTCTGTATGGATACATGAACTGAAGATGAAATAAGTTACAATTAACATTAAGGGGATTATTATTTTTTTCATTTGTTCTCTTCTACGGGTTGAGGTTCAATCTCTTTGGTTGTCCTCAGCAGCTCCGCGCGCTGAAGGTTAATCTTAATATATTTATTATTGTCCGAGAGTTCCAAGGCTTTCTTGTACAGTTCAACTGCATCTTCAAATTTACCTTCCTGTTCATAACATACAGCCAGGTTATTCATTGCAACAAAATCATTCGGATCCTCTGCAAGTAATCTTTCCCAGCGGAATTTTGCCTCGGACCAGTATCCTTTTTTTGCCGCCTTTATTCCGAAATTTGTTGCCTGCTTTAAGTACTTCCCTGATCCCGTACAGCCGGAAAAGAGAAGAGTAAGCAGGAATATTAATATTAAATATCTTTTCATATTTATCTCCTGAAGCTAAGGGCGGTTGCCATCGCTACTGTTTTTGAATGTGAGATACTCAGTTCAATTCTTATCTCGTTTAGAACAGGAAATCTCTCTATGAAATTTTTATGGAAGTAGATGTCTGGTTTGCCCTCAGGTGAATTTTTAATTTCCAATTCTGAGAAAGACGGCTTTTGAATTAATTTATCCAATGTTTTTATGACAGCTTCCTTTGCGCAGAACCTGCCGGCAATATGAGTAGCAGGGTTGCTGCGGGATAAGCAATATTCCTTCTCGGAATCAGATAAGATCTTATCAAGAAACCGGGTTCCAAAAGAATCCATCAGCTTCTGAATCCGTTCTATTTCAAGAATATCAGTTCCAATACCTATTATTTCCATTAATCAAAATCCGGATCTAACCTGTGTTTATATAACGGGAATCTACTGCAGAATTCCTTTACTTCGTTTTTAATCTTCTGCAGACCTTCTTCATTCTCATAATTTTCAATTGCTCTCGAAATGAAATCTGCAATAACCTTCATCTCTTCTTCCTTCATTCCTCTTGTAGTGACAGCGGGTGTTCCGATCCTGACACCGCTTGTAACGAACGGTTTTTTCGTATCAAATGGAATCGTGTTCTTGTTGACTGTGATACCCGCTTCTTCCAGAGCTTTTTCGGCCTTCTTCCCGGAAAGGTCTTTCGGAGTCA
>JAQVHJ010000394.1 GCA_028696285.1 bacterium | reverse complement strand
ATTGAGTTTAAGGACGATTTCGGAAGGGTCATGTATGACAGTAATCTAAAGCAGGTTAAGGAGGTTGGGGCAAAGTACAGTGTAATTAAATCAAAGGAGTTGATCGAATATTTAAATAAGAATGACATTTACATAATAGCGCGCATTATCGTTTTCAAGGATAAACAGCTTTATGAATATTCCGAACATAAATTTGCGATCTGGGACTCGAAGACAAACAAGCCATGGAAGGGTATAAAACGTGAATATTGGGTGGACCCCTACTCCGACTTTGTTCAGGAGTATAACCTTTCAATAGCAATGGAACTTCAGAAACTCGGAGTGGACGAGATTCAGTTTGATTATATCCGTTTCCCTACAGACGGCCCGATAGGCAATTGCCATTACCGGTACAGGACTTATGATATGAATCCGGTTGATGCCGTTGCGACTTTTCTTTATAAAGCGCGGTCACGTCTGTCAATTCCGATTTCAATTGATGTTTACGGTTTCAACAGCTGGTACAGGATGGGAAAGATAATGGGTCAGGATATCGAGACCCTTGCGGAGTTTGTCGATGTAATTTCGCCGATGCTGTATCCATCGCATTTTGGGGATTATTTCTTAAAGAAGTATTACCCCGATGAACATAAGCGCGCGGAACGTATTATTTATCTTGGATGCAAAAGATGCAGTATAATATCAGATAACCAGGTAATAATCAGACCGTATCTCCAGGCATTTAATTATAAATCACCGGGTTACGGGAAAAGATATATCGATGTTCAAATCAAAGGAGCTTTTGAAAGCGGAGCTTCAGGATTTTCCCTCTGGAATCCCGGAGGAGATTATAATGTATTTTACGGTAAGAATTCTAAACCTGCTTCTGATCCTTCAGAAGAGAATTGATGATTTTAAGCAATTTTTTTAATGATTCATCCCTGTCACCAAGGTCCCATTGACAGTGCTTTCTTAATTCTTCTTCATTCTCAAGACCGAGTATTTTAAATAATGCCCCTGCACAGTGGTATCTGATTAAATCATCATGTTTTTTATTTTCATTTACTAAAACATTGTATAAAACTAAACTTGAATTTTGTATTGTTCCTTTATTTCCGATTGCATCCCAGATGGTGTAGTACAGGTCAAATTTCCTCTGCTTGATTAATTCAAGCAGTTCCGACTCAGGTAATTGATTGAAGGTTTTATTTGCCCGCCCTGCATAATATTCCCACGCTTCCTGCCAGTTACTGAACTGAGGTTTTTCGGTCTGATCATTTTTTTCCTCTTTCATATCCAGTCAATCTTTTGAATATAAACAGAAGAATCTTCTTTATTTAATCTCCCCAAAACCGGGACAGTATCAATATTACTGCAGAAATCAAGGTCGTGAAAATGATCAATCCCGACAAGAATTTTACCGTTCTTTGTTATGTTGAACATTCCCCTGATATCATTTTTAAAATATTGGTAATGGATCATTGATGAATATGCAGAGTCTGTCAGCTGCATCGCAGGAAATCTTTTCAGTAATTCTTCAGCAAGTTTTCCGGAAAATACCGAATCTTCAAGAGAGAACTCCTTTTTTGTCCCCGAGTTTATTACGAGTATCCTGTCAAAGTTGCTTTTTACAATATGCTGCAGAACAGTTGAAACATTTACAAAGCTCCCGAAGATTACATTATTACATAATTAAAATGCTTTAACTGCTGCAGGTGTCCCGTTTGTTGAAGACATTATTAATATCTTTCCCTGGATCGGCGCAGATAAAAACTCAACAGGTGAATTTCCGTAATCAAAATCCGGTATTTTTTTCCCGTCTCGTTCTCCGCAAAGGAAAGCATTGGCACCGATAGTTTTCTTTAAATAGAATGCATCGTCAATCTCAACAACAAGAATGATTTTTTCGGGATTTCTGCTCAGCATTACCGGAATAGTTGAAGTTGCCCGTAGAATATCAACAACCACTATGATATCCGGTTTGAACTCCGGGTCATCCGAAACGACGGGGAAATAACGTATGTCTAATTTTTTTTTCATATTAATAATGAAAACTGCTGTCCCCTATAAATTCACGAATTATTGAAGTCGGAGGAACTTCCGTAGGTGGAATATCAATAAAATAACTCAGAAATTTCAGCAGTCTTTTTGCTTCGCTGTAGCAAATATTATCTTTTGTTACAGACCTCAGGTTCTGTTCAGCAAATCGCTTTAAAATTGAAATTTCATAAATTAATGCGGAGTTGAACATAATATCGGCATTTTCCTGATAAGGGAAGATATACTTGTCTTCTCCCCTGCGTACGGAAGGCCACCTGTTAATTGTCTGTCCAGCGGAATAATTCCTGAATAGGCTGTCCCTTACTATCCTCCGTAAAATTCTCGTATCAGTAGTCGGGATCCTGTTATACTTATCAATGTTAAGCTGAGTTAATGCGCTTACGTAAATCTTGAATATTACTTTCCTGTCAATTAACGGGGTAAGGCCGGGATTCAGTCCATGGATGCCTTCTATAATAAGAACGGAATTCTCTTCCATCTTTAATTTATGCCCTTCCCATTCCCTTGACCCGGTCTTGAAATTATAAACGGGTATCTCAACCTCTTTTCCTTTAAGTAAATCCTTCAAGTGTTTATTGAATAAATCAATGTCAATTGCTTCCAACGCTTCAAAATCATGTTCGCCTTTTTCATCCAACGGTGTTTTATCCCTGTCAACAAAATAATCATCAAGGGAGATTTGAATAGGTCTTAATCCGTTTATCTTCAATTGAATCGAAAGGCGTTTTGAAAAAGTTGTCTTTCCAGACGACGATGGTCCTGCTATTAAAACCAGTTTGATAGTGTTTCGTAATTCATTTAACTTATCTGCAATATACGCAATCTTCTTAACATGAAGAACTTCTGAGATTTTAATCAATTCTGAAATCTGCCCGTTCTGGATCTCCCGGTTCAAGTCTGAAACAGTACTTACATTAACAATATCTCC
>JAQVHJ010000393.1 GCA_028696285.1 bacterium | reverse complement strand
CTTGCTGATGAATACGGGACTGACCCGATAAGATATTTTCTGCTTGCAGAGATTCCTTTTGGGAAGGATGGGGATTTCTATGTTGAAACACTTGTGAAGAGAATCAATTCGGATCTGGCAAATGACCTGGGAAATCTTTTAAACAGGACATTAACAATGGTTGAGAAATACTTCGACAGGAATATCCCGGAGAGAGTGGAAACAACGGAATTGGAAACGGAATTAATGAATTTAAGGAATGAAGTAGTTTCTGAATATCACAGGTACTTTGAGAATCTCGAATATTCTGAAGTCTTAAAAAGTATATGGAAATATATCCAGAGATTAAACAAGTATATTGATGAGACCTCACCCTTCCAGCTTGCCAAGGATGAAGCAAAGCGTGGGAGATTATCCACTGTTTTGTACACGCTCTGCGAGAGTTTAAGAATTATTTCGATCATGCTTTATCCGATAATGCCCGAAACTTATATCAGGATCTATAAACAACTGGGACTTGCTCCTGAAAACATTCTAAATTTGAAAAAAGAACTTGAATGGGGCGGATTAAAGCCGGGAACAGGAATCGGTGAGAGAGAAGTCCTCTTCCAAAGAATTAAAACGGAATAGGTCACGCCATGCTTAAGTTTAGAAAGGAAGGAGTGTTTTACATAATCATTTCAGGATTAATGATACTTTTCTTCTTTCTGCTTGGAATAAAATATTCAAATATCCTGTTCTTCCTTTTTAGCATTTTAATGATATTTCCCACCGCTTTCATTGCATATTTTTTCCGTGATCCTGAACGGAAGCCGGAATCTGTCTCGGAAAAATCTTACATATCCCCTGCAGACGGAAAGGTTTTGATCGTTGACCAGGTTCTGGAGGAGATTTATTTCAAGAAACCCATGCTTAAGATAAGCATATTCATGAGTGTTTTTGATGTGCATGTTAACCGTAGTCCGTTCGATGGCAAGGTTAAAAAGATAATTTATCAGCCGGGTTTATTCCTTCCCGCATTTAAGGATGTGACTTCAGTAAAGAATGAAAGGGTCGATTTTTTAATTTCAGGAAAGGTTTATGAAACAAGAGTTTCATTAATATCAGGAATAATAGCAAGAAGAATTGTTCCTTTTGTTCAGACAAATCATAATTTACATCAGAGTGAAAGGATCGGCATGATCAAGTTCGGTTCACGGGTTGATTGTTACCTTTCACCGGAATATCAAGCCTCGGTAAAAGTCGGTGAGAAAGTTTTTGCGGGGAAAACGGTTTTAGCTTCATTAAAATAGAGAAACAAAAAAATCAAACATACTTCAATTAAAATTCAGGATTCATAATTATATAAGATATAATCATTGCATATTGAAAGATATGCGAAGTTCTATATCATTGGCACTTAGAAAATATTAAATATATTTATTTCCTTACATCTTCGAAATAGCTCATCATGATCCCGACAAGGATTGAATTTAATTTAACTGTATCGTCGTCTCCCCTTGACGGAAGGATTACCGGTTTTTTTGCTCCTGCTAATATTCCTGCCTGATTCCCCTTGCCGAATAGTTCCATCAGTTTATAGAAAGCATTTGCATCCTCAATTCTATTCATAATACAAACGTCAGCTTTTCCTGCAACATCTGATTTTATCTTTTTTATCTTTGCCTTTTCTTCAGATAAAGCAGCATCCGTTGCAAGCGGTCCGTCAACAATTGCATCTACGCCTAACTGTCCGCGCTCCGACATTTTAGAGATGATCGCCGCATCAAGAGTTGCCGGCATCTTCAGATTAACCGTTTCAACCGCGCAGATTAAGGCAACTCTCGGCGTTTTAATTCCTAAAGCCCCGGCAATATAGACGGCATTTTTTAAGATATCAATCTTCTGTTCCAGTGTCGGTTCAATGATCATTGCGGCATCTGACATGAGAAATAACCTCTTATACCCCTCCGGCTGAAAAACTCCGACATGAGACAATAACCCGTTCTTCCGCCGTAATCCGTATTCTTCGTTGAGGATTGCCTTCAGATAAACTCCTGTATGGACAAGGCCTTTCATGATAATATCGCCTTTACCTTTGGAGATATATTTAACCGCTTCTTCTGTCGCAGCATGCGGATCGGGATAATCGAAAATTTCACAGTTCTTTAAATCAAATTTTTCATTCTTTAATATTTCCGTTATGATTTTTTTATTTCCGAATAGTTTAATTTCAACAAGACCAAGTTTATATGCGTTTACTGCCGCTTTTAATACATTTTCTTCATCTGCTGCTGCGACAACCAGAGTCTTTTTCCCTGCTATTTTAGATAAAACAATTATATCCTTTTGAATTTCGGAAAATGTATAGAAGGGAGAGAGTTCGTCCCATTTTTTATTTAATTTTTCCATTCCAAACTCCTGTTAAAGATTAAATGGTTTTGGGAAAAATTCATCGGTATATTGTTTCGGTTTCTCTTCATTTTTTAATACTCTTAATGCGCCCATTGCGAGAGCTTCCATCTCAAACTGTCCGGGGAAAACAAATAGTTTGCCCAAGAATCCAACTCTATCGGTTAATTTCTCGATAAGGATCTTGGATCTTGCCCAACCGCCTGTAATAATTATTCCTTCAAATTTACCTTTTAATACTGCTGCTTTTGCCCCGATGTATTTTGATATCTGATAAATCCATGCATCGAATATGATTGTGGCTTTTTCATCTCCTTCCGCAATCATTTTCTCGATCTCAATTCCGTTATTAGTTCCAAGATATGCGATCAACCCGGAGTTTTTAGTAAACTCCTTCTTTAACTGGTCTTTTGTCACTTCCCCTGAGAAACAGATATCAATTAATTCTTCAAGCGGGAGAGTTCCTGCCCTTTCCGGGGAGAACGGTCCTTCGCCGAGTAATGCATTATTCACATCAATTAACCTGCCTTTCTCAAGAGCAACAACAGAAATTCCCCCGCCAATATGAACGGCGATAAAATTAGATTCGTAAAATTTTTTATTCAATTGTTC